>JBHELS010000404.1:0-7959 GCA_046263015.1 Burkholderiales bacterium
TCGCCCGCCGGGGCCCAATCGCCCTGCGAGAGCTTCTCGCGCAGGAGCGCATCGGCCGTCGCCGCATCGGGGATGCGGAGGAGCGCCTCGGCGACGCACATGAGCGCCACGCCTTCACGCGTCGAGAGGCCGTAATGGCGCAGGAACGATTCGGCGCTGAGCGGCCCCGGCGCCGTTGCGCGCACGCGCTCGGCGAGCCGAAGCGCGATCGTCTCGATGGCGCTTGCCGAGCGCGGTTGCAGCGGGCGCAAGCGGGCTACCGCTTCGGCTTCGGCGATACGGTGGTGGCGGCGAATCTCCGACAGTGCCGGCGGCAATATAATCACGCCCAAATCCTAGGAGACATGGCTCTGAGCCGCCAGCCTGAACTGCTGTGGCAACCGAGCGAGCGCGCTATTGCAGAGGCGCAGCTCACCGATTTCGCGCGCCAGGTGATCCGCAAGAGGAAGCTCGATCTCGCGGGCTATGCCGATTTCTACCAATGGTCGGTGGAGAATCCCGAGGCCTTCTGGTCCGACGTCTGGGACCTTTGCGGCGTCATCGCTTCGCGCAAAGGCTCGACCGTGCTGGTCGATGGCGACAAGATGCCGGGCGCCCACTGGTTCCCGGAGGCGCGCCTCAACTTGGCGGAGAACCTGCTACGCCGCGGCGATCGTGGCGACGCGTTCGTGCTCTGGGACGAGAGCGGCCCGCGGCGGCGCGTGAGCTATTCGCATCTGACGAGCGATGTGTCGCGCGCGGCGCAGGCGCTGCAAGCGCTCGGCCTGCGCGCCGGAGACCGCGTCGCCGCTTTCATGCCGAACATTCCGGAAGCCGGGATGCTCGCGCTCGCGGCGCTTTCGCAGGGCATCGTCTGGTCGTCGTGCTCGCCGGACTTCGGCGTCGACGCCGTTCTCGACCGCTTCGGGCAGATCGAGCCGAAGGTTCTCTTCTGCGCCGACGGGTACCGCTACAACGGCGAGCGCCACGATTCGCTCGAGCGCGTGCAGGCGATCGCCGAGAAGCTGCCGTCGCTTCGCAAGGTCGTCGTGGTTCCGCAACTCAACCCGCGCGCCGACGTTTCGGACGTGCCCAAGGCCGTGACGCTCGAAGAATGGCTGCGGCGCTATCAGCCAAGCGACATCGACTATGCGCAGCTGCCTTTCGAGCATCCGGTGTTCATCCTCTTCACCTCGGGCACCACCGGCACGCCGAAGTGCATCGTGCATGGCGCGGGCGGCTCGCTGCTACAGAGCCTGAAGACCTACAAGCTGCATTTCGACGTGCGGCCGGGTGAGCGCTTCTTCTATTACTGCACGACCAACTGGGTGGTGTGGAACGTGCTTTTTCTCGGGCTCGCGGCCGAGGCGAGTCTGATGCTCTACGACGGCTCGCCCTTCGCCCGCGGCGCCAAGATGCTCTTCGACTACGCCGAGAAAGAGCGCATCACGCACTTCGGCACCTCGGCGAAGTTCATCGATGCCTGCGCGAAGCGCGACCTGCGGCCGCTCGAGACCCATGACTTGAGCGCGCTGCGGATGGTCATCTCCACGGGTTCGCCGCTCGTCGCCGAGAGCTATGACTACGTTTACGACGCGTGGAAGAAAGACGTCTGCTTGTCGTCGATCTCCGGTGGCACCGATATCATGGGCGCGTTCGCCGACGCGAACGCCGTGCTTCCGGTCTATCGCGGCGAAATGCAATGCCGCTCGCTCGGCATGGCGGTCGATGTCTACGACGATGAAGCGAATCCGCTCGTCAAGCAAAAGGGCGAGCTGGTCTGCACCAAGCCTTTTCCGTCGATGCCGCTCGGTTTCTGGAATGACCGCGGCGGCGAGCGCTACCGCGCCGCGTACTTCGAGAAGTACGCGAACATCTGGTGCCACGGCGACTGGGCGGAGTTGACCGAGCGCGGCACGATGATCATCTACGGACGCTCGGACGCGACACTCAATCCAGGCGGCGTGCGCATCGGCACCGCGGAGATCTACCGCGTCGTCGAGCGCATCCACGAGGTTGAGGAATCGGTGGCCATCGGACAGTTGTGGCCGCTCGAGCAGCCAACCGATACGCGCGTCGTGCTTTTCGTCAGGCTGCGGCCGGGCTACACGCTCGATGAGCGCTTGGAAGAGCGCCTGCGCAACGACATTCGCCGCCAGGCTTCGCCGCGGCATGTGCCGGCGCGCATCGTGCAGGTGCCCGACATTCCGCGCACCAAGAACGGCAAAGTGGTCGAGCTCGCCGTGAAGGCGGTGGTGCATGGCATGCCCGTCAGCAACACCGACGCGCTCGCGAATCCCGAGGCGCTCGAGTACTTCGCGAACCTGGCGCAGCTCGAAGCCTAGCCGATCACCTGGAAGAGCCGCTCGCGGCCCTCGAGCTCGGCGACGAACGCCTCGAGCTCCGGCCCGAGCGCATCGCGCGCCGAGACCACGCCTACGGGCCTGCCGTCCTCGACCACGGGCACATGACGAAAGCCGCCCTCGTGCATCAGGTGAAGCGCGTGCCCGAACGGGCGGTCGGGCGCGATGGTGCGCGGGTTTGCGCTCATCACTTCTTCCAGACGAGTGCCCGCCGGATCGCGCCCTTCCGCGACCACGCGAAAGAGCGCATCGCGCTCGGTGAAGATGCCGACGAGCCGGCCCTCGCGCATGATGAGGAGGGCACCTACGCGCTTTTCCCTCATGAGGCGCGCGGCTTCGTTCACTGTCATGTGGACTTCCGCGGTGATCGGCTGCTGCTCGGCGATGAGGTTGCGTATCGGGCGCTCGGGCATGGCGGTCCTCCTCGGCATTGAATCTACACTCGGACGATCAACTTGCGTAGCGGGGCAATAGGCCCGGCGAGTCGTTAAGCGCGCGCGATCGCCGCGGCGATCGCCTCGATCACCGCGTCCTGGTCACCGACGGGCGATTCCAGGTGGATTGATACCGACCCATGGGTGGCGCGGGCCTGCGCCACGAGTCGCGGCAAATCTTCTTTCACATGGCCGCCGGCGCCGAAAAAGACTGGCACGACGCGGATCGTTCGCGCGCCCTCGGCGATGAGCGAAGCGATCGCGGCGCCGATCGAAGGTTGCATCGATTCCAGGTACGCAAGCGCGACCGGACCTGGCACTTTCTTTGCGAGCGTCGCGGCGAGTCTTTCGAAGGGCGCGGCCCATTCGCGATCGCGCGAGCCGTGCGCGAAGAGAACGATGCCTTCGCTCAATGAAGCGTGTGCCGCCGACCTTCGTAGATGCCTTGCAGGAGCCGGAGCGAGCCGAGGCTGATCGCGTGATGCGAAAGGGCGTGGCCGAGGTGTTCGACGATGTCAAGAGTCACCGGCACGTGCAGCCCGGCAAGGACTCGCGCCGCGCGCTCTGCGTAAACGCGCGAGACGACCGAGTCGAATTCGCCGTGCACGAGATGGATGCGCGAGCCGATGCGCGCGCCCCGCGCGGGCAGCCGCGCGAAGCGCGAGGAGAAGGCGACCACCGCGCCCGCGATGCCGGGCGACTTCACTGCTTCGAGCGCGAGCGTGCCGCCCTGCGAGAAGCCGATAAGGACCGTGCGGCTCGCCGGCACGCCGAAGTTCGTCTGTTCGCGGCGCACCAGGTCCTCGAAATCGGGCAGCACGGCGGCGACGCGTTCCCGATGGTTGTCGCAGTGCAAGCCGCGAGTCGGGTACCAGTCCTGGGCTTCGCCGCCGCGAGCATCGGGATCGAAGCCGCTCGGCACGACGAGCGCAGCGCTCGGAAAGCGCGCCTGAAATTTGAAGGCGATGGGAATCATCGACTGCGCGGTGGCGCCGCAGCCGTGCAGGAACACAAACAGGCGGTTGCGTTTCTCTTCGGCTTGCGCGGGGGCGAAGCGGAAAACGCGGCCGGAGGACATGCGACACCATTGTTACGCCGGCGCGAGCGTTCTGTAAACTGATTCGCGTCCTACCTGAGGTGCTCCATGCAAAACGCTAGATTTCTAACGGCTTTCTGGGCCCTGGCGAAGCCGTATTGGGTTTCAGAGAAGCGCGCTAAGGGCCTCGCCCTCTTGCTCACCGTCGTCGGGCTCTCCCTCGGCCTGGTGTACCTCGAAGTCCTGTTCAACACCTGGAACCGCAATTTCTATAACGCGCTCGAGCAGAAAAACCAGGCGGAATTCTTTCGCCAACTCGGCATCTTCACCGCCATCGCGCTCGTCTGGATCGTGGCGCGCGTCTACCGCTTTTACCTGCAGCAGATGCTGCAGATCGAATGGCGGAGCTGGCTGAACGAGCACTATCTGCAGCATTGGATGAAGGACCGCGCCTATTACCGGCTGCAGCTCATCGACCGCGGCGTCGACAACCCGGACCAGCGCATCGCCGACGACCTGAATCTGTTCGTCGACTTGACGCTCAGCCTCTCGATCGGGCTCCTCTCGGCCGTGGCGACGCTCGCGTCCTTCACCATCATTCTTTGGAACTTGTCGGCCGACTACACGATCGGCGGCGTCGTCATACCCGGATTTACCCTGTGGGCGGCGATCGTCTACGCGGTGATCGGCAGCTGGCTCACGCATAAGATCGGCAAGCCGCTCATCGGGCTGGACTTCAATCAGCAGCGCTACGAGGCGGACTACCGCTATTCACTGGTGCGTCTGCGCGAGAACAGCGAGGGCGTGGCGCTCTACAAAGGCGAGCCGCTCGAGCTGATGAACTTCCGCGAGCGCTTCGCGCGCGTCATCGACAACTGGTGGGGCATCATGCGTAAGCGCAAGCAGCTGAACTGGTTCGTCTCGTTCTATTACCAGTTCGCCGTCCCGTTTCCGTATCTCGTCTCGGCGCCGCGCTATTTTTCGGGCGCCGTACCCATGGGTTACATTTTCCAGACGAGCTCGGCCTTCTCCAACGTGCAGGGCTCGCTCTCCTGGTTCATCGATGCGTACGCGCAATTCGCGACCTGGAAGGCGACCGTCGATCGGCTGACGAGCTTCAGCGCATCGCTCGAGCGCGTGGAGGGCGAGGCGCAAGAGCTAGGCGGCGAACGGCTCGAAGCGCCAGGCGACACGATCGGCCTCGAGGCGATCGAGCTCGCGCTGCCGCAAGGCCAGCCGCTTCTCGCAGCGACATCGATTCAGTTGAAACCGGGAGAGGATGTACTCGTCACCGGGCCTTCCGGCGCCGGCAAGTCGACCTTCTTCCGCGCGCTCGCCGGCATCTGGCCGTACTGGAAAGGGCGAGTACGCCTGCCGCGCGGCGCGCGGCTTCTTTTCCTGCCGCAGAAACCGTACCTGCCGGTCGGCACCTTGAAGCGCGCGGTCAGCTATCCCGGCGAAGAAGCGAGCTTTAGCGAGAGCGAAGTCGCCGAGGCGTTGCGCGCCGTGGGCCTCGCACAACTCGCAGGCGACCTCGAGCGCAGCGACAACTGGGCGCAGGTGCTCTCCGGCGGCGAGCAGCAGCGCCTCGCTTTCGCGAGAGCGCTCCTCAACAAGCCCGACTGGCTGTTCCTCGACGAGGCGACGGCGTCGTTGCCGGAAGATGCGCAGGACGCGCTCTATCGCTCGCTGAAGGAGCGCTTGCCGCGAACGACGCTCGTCTCGATCGGCCATCGCGCAAGCCTGCGCGCCCATCACCAGCGCGAGTACGGCTGGCAGGGAGGGCGCCTAGCCGCCGTTGGCTAAGACGATGCAGGTAGTCGTGGCGTGCGCGTAGAGCTTGCCTTCGGTATCGACCAGGCGGGCCTCGGCGGTGGCGATGCGGTTGCCGAAATGCAGCAGCTTGCCGATCGCGCGCAACTTTGCGGTCTTGTCCGTGATGGCGCGCACCAGATTGGTCTTCGCCTCGAGCGTGGTATAGGCGCCGCCCACCGGCATGCGCGTGTGCACCGCGCAGCCCATCGCGGAATCGAGCAGCGTCATGGCGAGCCCGCCGTGGACGACGCCGATCGGGTTGTAGTGCTGCTCGCCCGGTGTGCATTCGAACACCGCATGGCCGGCGTCGACCTCGACGAGATCGAAGCCGAGGAGCTTAGCGATCGGCGCGGCGGGCAAGCGGCCGTCGCGGATCGCGCGCAGAAACTCGATGCCGCTCATCGTGCGGCCGGCGGCGGCGAGCGCGGCCGGGTCGTCCCAGCGAACGCTGAGCGCGCGTTCCATCAGTAAAGCGGGGCGGGCGGCACGATCCGCGGCTCCGCCTCCGGCGCGACCGCCGAGCGCCCGGCGATGAAATCGGCGGCGGCGCGCGTGACCGTCTCGTCGGCGAGGATGCGGCCGTGGCCGAGGCCGTCCGTGCTCATCAGGCGCGCCCCTCGCCACAGGCGCGCGACGCGCGCACCCTGCGTCCACGGAACGTGCCGGTCTTCGCGGTCATGGATGACGAGCGCTGGCGTCGAAAGTCGCGGCGCGAGGTGCGCGACTTCCAGGTTTTTCCACAAGACGCCGTAGCGCTCTTCGATCGCCGATTGCATCGCGCGGCGCACGGCCTCCGGCATCCAATGCCAGCGCGCGAAGCGCCGCGAATAGCCGACGAGATCGGCGGGCGGGCTCACGAGCACCGCTTTTTCGAAGTGCAGCTTGCCGTTGGCGAGCGCGAGGGCCGCGGCCGCGGCGCCGAGGGAGTGACCGATAAAGGCGTAGGCGCCGCCGTGATGCCAGGCGAGTTCGGCAAGCACCTCGGCGAAGTCCGGCAGGCCCGTGAGCTGGCCCTCCGAGACGCCGTGCGCGGGCTGGTCGTAGGCGAGCACGCGGAATCCGGCGCTTAGCAGCGGAAAAACGAAACCGCGCATCTGCGCCGCGTGCCCGCCCCAACCATGGGCCAGGATGGCCGCCGGCGCTTCGCGACCGCCCCAGCGCCACGTGGCGATGTGGCGCCCGCGGTGCTCGATGAACGAGGCGCGCGCATCAATGAGATCGAGCGCCGTCGCCGCGCCGCCGGTGCGCGGCGGCGTGAGGAAGAGACGTTCGGCCCAGGCGCCGGCAAGCTCGGGAAACAACACCGCGGAGGCGGCAAACCGAACGTTCGTGCTAATCCTGGGCAGCGACAGGCTGGCGGTCACAGCGTTCTCCTTTCCCTTTTCCTTATTTGCGCGAGGCGAGCAGGCGCTCGAGCGCGGCCAGGGCGCGGGCGCGGGCCTTCGGGTAGCCGAGCAGCCGCCGGTGATGGTGCACCACGAGCGCGATGCCGAAGAGCTCGAATACCAGTTGCTCGGGATCCGTGTCGCGCGCGAGCTGGCCTTCGTCGATCGCCTGTTGCGCAGCGCGCTTCAGGATGTCGATCCAGGCACGCTGGCCGCTTGCCAGCGTGTCGCGCACGGCGCCCGGCTTGTCATCGAATTCGGCGGCGCCGCCGATCATTGGGCAGCCACCCGGCAACTCCGCCGATTCGGTCCACTCGAGCCAATTGACGAACATGGCGCGCAACCGCGGCACGCCGCGCGGCTTGGCGAGCGCAGGCTTGAACACCACGTCAGTGAACTCTCGCTGGCCATGCTCGAGGACGGCGAGCAGCAAATCTTCGCGCGAGCCGAAGTGGGCGAAGAGGCCCGACTTCGAAAGGCCGGTGGCCTCGGCGAGCGTACCGATGGTGAGACCCTCGAGCCCCGCCTTGCTTACGAATCGCAGCGCCTGGTCGAGGATCGCGGCGCGCGTGCGCTCGCCCTTCCTCGTCTCTCTCGGGGCTTCGCGATGCGCGGCGGCGACCATCCCCGAAAAATAGTACGAACGTTCGTATTTGTCAAGCCGTGGCCGGCGCCGCCGCCGCGCGCGCTTGCAATGCTTCGCGCAGGTAGCGGCCGGTATAGCTCGCCTTGGCGGCGGCGACCTGCTCGGGCGTGCCCTGCGCGATGATGCGTCCGCCGGCGTCGCCGCCCTCGGGCCCGAGGTCGATCACCCAATCGGCGGTCTTGATCACGTCGATGTTGTGCTCGATCACGACTACCGTATTGCCCGCGTCGCGCAGGCGCGCGAGCACGCCGAGCAGCAGCTTGATGTCGTGGAAGTGCAATCCCGTCGTCGGCTCATCGAG
>JBHELS010000405.1:0-7665 GCA_046263015.1 Burkholderiales bacterium
CGTTGCAGCGACCGGGTGGTTCGACGTTGGGTTCGCGCCGATGAGAAAGACGAGCTCCGCCTTCATGACGTCGTTCACCTGGTTCGACACGGCGCCGGAGTTGATGCCTTCCATGAGCGCCGCCACGGAGGACGCGTGGCATAGCCGCGTGCAATGGTCGACGTTGTTCGTACCGAAGCCCGTGCGCACCAACTTCTGAAAGAGATAAGCCTCCTCGTTCGAGCCCTTCGCAGAGCCATAGCCGGCAAGCGCGTACCGATCCTGGTCCCGGATCTTGTGTAGACCCGCCGCCGCCACCTCGAGCGCTTCTTCCCAGCTCGCCTCGCGGAACACGGCGGACCAGTTTCCCGGGTCGACGACGAAGTCTGCCGATTTCCGCACGCCCGGCTTGCGGATGAGCGGTTTCGTCAGACGGTGCGGATGATGCGCGTAGTCGAAGCCATATCGCCCCTTCACGCACAGCCGGTGATGGTTCGACGGGCCGTCCTTACCGTTGACGAACTGAATGCGATTCTCGGCGATGTGATAAGTGAGCAGGCAGCCCACGCCACAGAACGGGCACACGCTATCGACCTTGTTCTCGATCTTTTTAAGCCCGACCCCGCGGGCCGGCATCAGCGCGCCGGTCGGGCAGGCTTGCACACACTCGCCACAGGCGACGCAGGTCGATTCGCCCATCGGGTCGTCGAAGTCGAACACCGGCACGGAAGCGTCGCCGCGGTAGGCGTACCCGATGACGTCGTTCACCTGCACCTCGCGGCAGGCGCGCACGCAACGTGTGCATTGAATGCACGCATCGAGATGCACGGCCATTGCCGGATGCGAAAGGTCCGCCTTCGGCTGCTCGCGCTTGGCAAAGCGCGGACTGCCGACGCCGAGCTTTGCCGCCCACTGCTTCAACTTGTTGTCGAGCGTGTAGTCCTGGTCCGGCATGTCGGAAAGCAGAAGCTCGAGCACCATCTTTTGCGACGTGAGGACGCGCGGCGAATTGGTCGTCACTTCCATACCGGGCGTCGGAAAGCGGCAGCACGAAGGCGCAAGCGTGCGCTCGCCCTTGATTTCGACCATGCACGCGCGGCAATTGCCGTCCGAGCGCTGGTTGCCGCCGTGGCAGAGGTGCGGGATGTCGACGCCGTGCTTCTTCGCCGTCTCGATGATCTTCTCGTCGGGCCGGCCGATCACCATCTCGCCGTTCAGCTTGAATTCGATCGGCATCATGGCGAGCTGCTGGCTCGTTACCCGTTCCATCACTGCACCTCTTGCGGAAAATATTTCATTACGCTGAGCGCGGGATTGGGTGCCGCCTGCCCGAGCCCGCAAATCGACGCGTCCATCATTGCCTGTGAGAGTTCCGCGAGGAGCGGCTGGTTCCACTTCTTTTCCTGCATCAATGTCACCGCCTTCGCCGTGCCCACCCTGCAGGGCGTGCATTTGCCGCAGGACTCGTCGTGGAAGAACTTCATCAGATTGACCGCGGCGGCCGCGGCGCGATCGTGCTGCGAGAGCACGACCACCGCCGCCGAGCCGATAAAGCAGCCATGCGGCTGCAGCGTATCGAAGTCGAGCGGAATGTCGGCTTTGGACGCGGGCAGGATCCCGCCAGAGGCCCCGCCGGGCAGATAGGCATAGAGCTCGTGACCCTCGAGCATGCCGCCGCAGTACTCGCTGACTAGCTCTTGCAGCGTGATCCCGGCCGGCGCGAGATGCACGCCGGGCTTCTTTACCCTTCCCGAAACGGAGAACGAGCGCAGACCTTTGCGTCCATGGCGTCCCTGGGCAGCGAACCATGGCGCGCCCTTTTCGACGATCTCGCGCACCCAGTACACCGTTTCCATGTTGTGCTCGAGCGTCGGCCGTCCGAAAAGGCCGACTTGCGCCACGTACGGTGGCCGAAGGCGCGGCATGCCGCGCTTACCCTCGATCGACTCGATCATCGCGGACTCTTCGCCGCAGATGTACGCGCCCGCCCCGCGGCGCAGGTGAATCGGCGGCAGCGCACACGGCGGGTCGCTCTTCAGGAGCGCCAGCTCTCTTTCCAGAATCTCGCGGCAGCCCGCGTATTCGTCGCGCAGATAAATCCAAATTTCGCCCACGCCCGCGCACCAGGCGGCGACCAGCATGCCTTCGAGAAAGCGATGCGGGTCGCGCTCCAGGTACCACCGATCCTTGAAGGTGCCCGGCTCGCCCTCGTCGATGTTCACCGCCATGACGCGCGGCGAAGGCTCTGCCGCGACCAGCCGCCATTTGCGCCCGGCCGGGAAACCGGCGCCGCCGAGCCCGCGCAGCGCCGAATCTTCCATCGTCTTGGTGATTGCCTCCCGACCGTGCTTGCCCTCCAGGCAGTCCGCGAGCAAGCGATAGCCGCCGTCTTTGCGGTATTGGGCGTAGCCGATGTAAGGCGCGACCGAGCAGCGCTCCGCTTTTTTGGCGGCGGCGGCACGCACGCTGTCGGCGGTTGCATTACCGATCGGGTTTTGGCCGACGACCGCGCACGGCGCGACTTCGCAGCGGCCGACGCAGGGTGCGGCAACCACCCGCACGCCCGGCCCGAGATCGAGTGTCAGCAGTTGGCGCGCACCGGCGAGCTCACAGGCGATGGAGTCGCATACACGAACGGTGAGCGGCGGCGGTGGCGTTTCGCCCTCCTTCACCACTTCGAAGTGATGATAGAAGGTCGCCACCTCGTACACCTCGGTGAGAGCAAGGCGCATCTCCTGCGCGAGCGCGGCGATATGCGCAGCCGGCAGATGGCCGAAGCGGTCGTTAAGGGTGTGAAGATGTTCGATCAGCAGGTCGCGCCGCCGCGGTGCCTCGCCGAGCAGCGCACGCACTTCGGAGAGCGCCTTGGCGTCGACCGCGCGGCCCTTGGGAATGGGGCGCGTCTTGCGTTTCATGCGAGGTCCATTATCGGGTAGTGGCGTCCCGGGATTTCTTGACTCGCGTCAATCGCGAGAAAATGCGTCGCCGCCGTCGCGCTCAACGCCCGGGCTGAACGACGGCGAGAAGGGTAACGAGTTCGGAGGTGAACGCCTCGACAAAGCTCTCCGGATAGCCCGCATCCTTGAGGGCCCATTTCACCTGATTGCCGAGCCGCGCGCGCTTGTAGACATTCAAGCGCTGCGAGTTCGCAAAGGCGCGCACTTGGTTCGATAGCACGTCCGTCATCCGGCTCATTCGCTCGAGCGACTTCTTGTCCAACGTGCCGGCGCTGGAAACGGGCGTGCGCCTCTTTACCTCGGCGACTAGCGCCTGCGCGAAACGGTCGACTTCCTTGGTGCTAAACCAGCCAAGCACGACGGCGCGCCTCCGTGTCCATGCGTGATGATCCCATGCGATGATTCCCGAATGAAAGCGGGATGGCAGGCGCTCGACAAGGACGACTTTCGCACTGCCGAACGCATCGCCCGTGAAGCCCTAGAACACGACCCGCAGGACGCGGAGGCGCTTTACCTGCTCGGTAGCACCCTCCTCTTCGAAGCCCGCTATGCCGAGGCGCGTGCGCCACTCGCGAGCGCGTGGCCACGCCTCGGCCGCCGCGGCGCCGGTTTTCGCCTCGGCTACTGCTTGCTCGCCCTGGGAGACTTGCGCGCCGCCGAGGAGACGTTGCGGCGTGAGTGCGAGGCTCACCCGGGCTTTGCCGATGCGCAAAACGTGCTCGGCGTCGCGCTCATCAAACAGTCGCGAAGAGACGAGGCGCTCGCCGCGTTCTTCGCGGCGCTGAAGGCGAACCCGGAGCACGTCGAGGCGAATAACAACGCAGCGAACATACTCACGGCTCTAGGGCGAGGCGCCGAAGCACTGCCCTATCTCGAAAGAGCGCTCGCCAAGAATCCGGCGCTCGCGGACGGTCATCTGAATCTCGGACTGCTGCTCCGATCGCTACGGCGGTACGAGGAGGCGATCGCCACTTTCCGCCGCGCGCTCGAGCTCGACCCGCAGATGAACTATGCCCTGAGCGAGCTCGTCTGGTGCGAGCTCGCCGTTTATCGTTGGCCCGAAGCGGCGGCCGACATCGCGCAACTCCGGCAACAGGTCCGCGATGGCCAGGCGGCGGCGCCCTTCACCCTCATCGCGGCCTCCGATTCGCCGACGGAGCAGCGCTCGTGCGCCGAGCGCCATGTGCGCGAATTGCTCCCCGCAAATCCGCCGCCTCTCTGGCGAGGCACGCCGCGACGCCGAGAACGGATCACCCTCGCCTACATGTCGGCGGATTTTCACGAGCATGCGACCGCAAAACTGGCGACCGGGCTCTTCGAGCTTCACGACCGTGAGCATTTCGAAGTCCTCGCCCTCTCCTATGGCAAGGACGACGGGAGCCCGGCGCGCGAGCGCCTCATACGCGCCTTCGATCGCTTCGTGGACGTACGGGACCTGGACGACGCCGGCATAGCGCGACGCTTACGCGAGCTTGAGGTCGATATCGCGATCGACCTCAAAGGGCACACGGCGGACGCGCGTCCGCGCATCCTTGCCCACCGAGCCGCGCCATTGCAGGTGAGCTATCTCGGCTACCCGGGCACGATGGGAGCGGCCTTTATCGACTACTTGATTGCCGATCCGATCCTGATCCCACGCGGAGAGGAGCAGTTTTTCAGCGAGCCGGTCGTATGGCTGCCGCACAGCTATCAAGTCAACGATGCGACGCGCGCGATCGCCGAGCGCACGCCCTCTCGCCGCGAGGCAGATCTGCCGGAGGGCGCCTTCGTCTTCTGCTCCTTCAACAACACCTACAAAATCACGCCCGAATTCTTCGCCGCCTGGATGCGTTTGCTTGACGCGGTGCCAGACAGCGTGCTCTGGCTCCTCGAGGACAATCCGAGCGCCCGGCGCAATATGCTCCAGAGCGCGCGTGATTCGCGCATCCATCCGGAGCGGCTGGTCTTCGCGCCGCGCCTGCCCCATGCGGAACACCTCGCGCGCCACCGCCTTGCCGATCTCTTTCTCGACAATCTTCCGTGCAACGCGCACACGACGGCGAGCGATGCGCTCTGGGCGGGGCTGCCGCTGCTCACTTGCCGCGGGCAGACGTTCGCCGGCCGGGTCGCCGCAAGCCTGCTCAGCGCCGTCGGCCTGCCCGAGCTCATCGCGACGAGCCTCGAGCGCTACGAAGCGCTCGCGCTTGAGCTGGCGCGCAATCCGGCGCTCCTCGACACTTATCGCCAACGCCTGGTCCGCAACCGGCTTACGCAACCGCTTTTCGACACGCAGCTTTTCCGCCGGCATATCGAGACGGCCTACGAGACGATGTGGCAACGAGCGCTACGGGGCGAAGCGCCGCGTTCGTTCGCGGTTGCGCCCTAAATCCGCGTCTAAACTTCCCCGCCTTGGCCGCCACCATCGATCCAAACCGGCTGCTCGGTGTCGTCGCCCAAGTCGCGCGCGAGGCGCGCCCGCATGTCGATGCCTATGTCGGTCTCGATAGTTCACTCGAGCGCGACCTCGGGCTCGATAGCCTCGCGCGCGTGGAGCTCGTGCTGCGCGTCGAACGCGAGTTCGCGGCGAGCCTTCCCGAGCAGGCCCTCGCATCGAGCGAAACGCCCCGCGACCTACTGCGTTTCGTGCTGGCGAGCGCCGGACAGGCCGCGTCAACGGCCGATCGCACCGTCGCAAGCCTGGTGCAGGCCGAGGGCGTGCGTCCGCCCGATCAAGCGAAGACGCTGATCGAGGCGCTCGAATACCACGTTGAGCGCCAGCCCGAGCGGCTGACCGTTCATCTCTATGACGAGCGCGGCGAGCATCCATTGTCTTACCGGGCGCTCTGGGAAGGGGCGCTCGCCTACGCCGCGCGGCTGACCGAGGCGGGGCTTTCGCCCGGCGCGACGGTGGCGATCATGCTGCCGACGTCGAAGGAATACCTTTACTCGTTCTACGGCACGCTGCTCGCGGGCGGCGTTCCGGTGCCGCTCTATCCGCCGGCGCGCCTCACGACGATCGAGGATCACCTCACCCGCCATATCGGCATCCTTAAGAGCGCACAGGCGGCGCTCATGATCACCATCCCGGAGGCGAAGCCGCTCGCTTGGCTGCTCCGGGCGCACGTCGAATCGCTGCATGCCGTGCTCATGCCCGCGGATTTCCCCGGCGACGGAAAAGGCTACACGCCGGTCCGGAGCGCCGGCGGGCAGATCGGTTTCCTGCAATACACCTCGGGCAGCACCGGCCAGCCGAAAGGCGTCGTGCTCACGCACGAGAATCTCCTCGCCAACGTGCGCGCCATGGGCCGCGGCGCACGCGCCACGAGCGCCGACGTGTTCGTGAGTTGGCTTCCTCTGTACCACGATATGGGCCTGATCGGCGGCTGCTTCGCGACCCTGTACCTCGGTTTTCCCGTCGTGCTGATGTCGCCGCTTGCGTTCCTTTCGCGGCCGAGCCAATGGCTGCGCGCCGTCCACCGGCATCGCGGCACGATCTCGGGGGGACCCAACTTCTCGTATGAGCTTTGCCTGCGACGCATTCCCGACCACGAGCTCGAAGGACTCGATCTTTCCTCGTGGCGCTTCGCCTTCAACGGCGCCGAGCCCGTCAGTCCCGAGACGATGTCACAGTTCGAAGCGCACTTCGCGCGCTTCGGCTTCGGCAAAAATGTGATGGCTCCTGTCTATGGTCTGGCCGAAGCATCCGTCGGCCTGGCGTTCACACCGCCGGGGGAGCGCTGGCGCGTCGATTACCTCGACCGCGAGCGCTTCGCCTTGAGCGGCGAGGCAATCGAGGCGCGCCCCGATAATCCAGCGCCCCTGGAGGTGGTTTCGTGCGGCACGGTGTTAGCCGACCACGATCTGCGCGTGGTCGACGCGGCGGGGCTTGAGCTTCCCGACCGCAGCGAAGGACGGCTGCAGTTTCGCGGACCCTCGGCGACGAGCGGCTATTACCGCAATCCGCAAGCCACGAAGGCGCTTTTCGACGGCGACTGGCTTAACACCGGCGATCGCGCCTACCTCTCCGAGGGCCGGCTCTTCATTACCGGCCGCGAAAAAGACATCATCATCCGCGGCGGCCGCAACATCAGTCCCTACGAGCTCGAGGAGGCGGTCGGCGATTTGCCCGGTGTGCGTCGCGGCTGCGTCGCGGTGTTCGGCGCCGCCGATCCGGGTGGTGGCACCGAGCGGGTCGTGGTGCTCGCCGAGACGCGCGAGCGCGATGCCGCTAAGCACGCGGAGCTGAAAGGGAAAATCAACGAGCTCGCGCTCGGCCTTATCGGCGCGCCGGTCGATGACATCGTGCTTGCGCCGCCGCACACGGTGCCGAAGACCTCGAGCGGAAAAATCCGTCGCGTTGCGGCGCGCGAGTACTACGAGCGCGGACCCTCGGCGTTGCAAGGGCAGGCCGTATGGCTGCAGTTTGTGCGCCTCTCGCTCGCAGGCGTGCTGCCGCAAGCGCGCCGCGGCCTGCGCGTGGTGCGCGGCATGCTCTTCGTCCTCTGGGCATGGGTCGTGTGCGCGATCGTCTTCATGGCGATTTTCGCCGCCGCAGCGGTGGCACCCGGCGAACGCACGTGGCACGTCGGCCAAAGGTGCGCGCGGCTTCTATTTCGCTTGTGCCGCATTCCGGTCGCGGTCCGCGGACTCGAACATCTGCCGGCGGCGGGTCCTTATGTCGTCGCCTCCAATCACACCAGCTATCTCGACGCGGCGGTGCTTCTTTCCGTGCTGCCGTGGCGCCAGAGCG
>JBHELS010000406.1:0-6710 GCA_046263015.1 Burkholderiales bacterium
CAAACTGTTGAACTCAAGCACGACGATCACATGGTTCGGCTTGTCGGCATCGCGCATCACGTAGCGCTCGGCTGTGACGCCCGCTTTCTTCCGCGGCTCTTTACCCGAGTCAAAAGACTTTTTCCAAGCGCTGAAATCCGCCACTTCATGGCTGACGATTGCGATAGCCGCGTCGGCGGCTCTCGCTATTGTGGACGCGGCGATGAGCAAGCTACAGACTAACGTTGTAAGCAGCGCTTTCAGCATACTGTCTCCTCGGATCAATAGGCTGGTTCGGTTGTGTGCTACGAGCGGTTGTTGCTCTCTGTACGGGCTGGCGCCCGCGCTTCTGTTATACCCCTACGGTCGGGAAAGGCAACAAGGCGCCTGGCATTGCACACGCCCGAAATCGATTGGTTTATATGGCTTGGCGTTCCCCGTCCGGGACGCTCGGCTTCTGCCGAACCTGCCGTTCGGGGAGCGGTGCCTGTCACCTACCTTGACAGTCGCGTAGCTGGCCGGGCGTGTACTCCGACGAACAGGATAGAGTGGTCGGCTTCTGGGGCTTGACCATCGTGCCGATGCGCCATCGCCTCTGCATCGGCGAGCGTCGCCTCTATGCGTGGTGCGCGCGTGGGATACGTTGTTCCTGCGTACCTTCAGTCAGACTTAAGCCGCGCGCAAACAAACTTCATCCCGACGCAGGTGTCTCCCTAAGCAGGAGGTTGCGCCATGATGAGCATGGATGGAATGCACTGGATGATGGGTTGGATGATGGGGATTGGGCTACTCGGGTGGGTGCTGATAATCGGCTTGCTGGTCGCCATTTTCGTGGTGTTGATACGTATTCTCGGGCAGCACAAGCCTGGCATCGACAAGGGATTGGACCACCAAGAGACTAGACCGCCCGCTCGTTGACAGCCAGAACCCACGTTATCGATTGCCGAGCCGCGACGTAGAATCAGTCCGATGAGGCCGGACCTGGTGCGTCTAGTAGCAGCGATCCTCGTAGCCGTTCTGGCATTTGCGCAAACTGCTGTGGCGTCCGCAAATTGCCTGATGGACCGCGCTGCTTTTGATCAAGCGATGGTCATGGGGAGCGCGGACCTTCCATGCGATGGCTGCGATAGCGCGGCGAATTCCCCCGAAGGAAGCCAAAACCTTTGCGCCGTACACTGCACCTCAGACTTGCAGATCGCAGGCTTCGCGCATGTCGCGGTCTTGGGCGCGCAGGATCTTTCCGTCATAGCTTTCGTTTCACACGAGCACTCGGCGCTGATCGTAACGCGCGCCACCGATCCGCCGTGTGTCGGTCCGCCACATCGCGTCATGCTTCACTCCTTCCTGATCTGATCCGGGCGCGGCTGCACGCCGTCTGACCCGCCGGGCTTGCCGCGCGCGATTCGCGCGCGCCTGAAACATCATGTTGGAGATCGAAATGACGTTGGTTGGACGATTCTGCCTACCGGTTGCACTTGCCATGGCGGTCGCATGCGATGCTCACGCGGCAGGCGATGCAAATCGTGGAGCGCGCATCTTTACGCAGTGCATGGCGTGCCATTCCACAAAACCGCGCGAGCACCTGACAGGACCGAGCCTAGCGAACATCTGGAACCACAAGGCGGGGAGCGCTGATCGTTTCATGCGCTACTCCGACGCGATGAAGCAGAAGAATTTCTTATGGACGGCAGAAACACTCGATAAATGGTTGCGCGACCCGGCGGCATTCGTGCCGGGCACGAGCATGACCTATCCGGGGCTGAAGGACGCGCAAGCGCGATTGGACGTCATCGCGTATTTAAGGGCCGTTTCCGAAGGCAAGGCGCCGCAGGAGGCGGCGGGCGGCATGAGGCGAATGCGCGGGGAAAGGCTCAATCTGCGTCAGGCACCAGCGGAAGGTCAGGTCACGTCAATGGCGCACTGCGGCGATACCTACGCGATAGCGACCGCCGACGGGAAGAATCAAAAGATTTGGGAATTCAATCTTCGATTGAAAACTGATTCAAGCCAGCTAGGCCCCATACCCGGCAGGCCAATCGTTATCGGCGCTGGTATGCAAGGTGATCGGGCTTCAGTCGTTTTTGCTGCTCCCACTGAAATCAGCGCCTTCATTAGGGAATCGTGTCCGCTATGAGAATGCCCATACGCTTATTCGCGGTGCTGATGTGCGTCGCTGGTTTCGCGCAGGCCGACGTGACGCTTGTTCACGTGCACGGCCTTTCGTACAGCGCGGATGGAAAGCGTTTGATGATTCCAGTTCATTTCGGTCTCGCCATCTACGAGAACGGCAAATGGAAGAAGGCGGCGGGTCCTGAGCACGACTACATGGGTTTCTCCGGAACGGCACGCCACATCTACAGCAGCGGCCACCCCGCGCCGGGCTCCGGGTTAGTCAATCCCTTCGGCCTGCTTCGAAGCTCGGACGGCGGCAAAACGTGGGACAAGCTCGGTCTAGAGGGTGAAAGCGACTTTCACTTGATGGCGGCTGGATGGAACAGCAACGCCGTGTACGTGTGGAACGGAGAGCCGAATTCGCGCATGCGCGCATCTGGTTTGTACTACACCGTAAATGACGGGTTCGCGTGGCGACGGGTCGGGGCAAATGGCCTGGCAGGCGATCTTCGCGCAATAGCGGTTCATCCCGACGAGGCAGCGATAGTCGCGCTTGCTACCTCGCAGGGACTTTATCTTTCACGCGATCACGGCGAGCGATTTGTCCGGCTTGGGACCGGTGCCTCGTTCGCGCCGTTCTTTGATCTGGACGGCACATTTCTCTGGTACGCAACTCTTGGCAACAGCGGCTTGCGGCTCGCCCGGCTACCGCTCGACAAGGGACAGCGGGAGGAGTTTCGGTTGCCTCCTCTTCAAGAGGATGCAGTCGCCTTCATGGCCCAGAATCCCACGGAGAAGAGCGAATATGCGATTGCCACGTTCCAGCGGAATGTGTACGTGACGAACGATGGCGCACGCTCGTGGAAGCAGATCGCACGTCGCGGCCAAACCAGCTTGGAATAGCGGATTTGCCGGTAGCTGATGATTGCAGGGGGCAGCTAGCTATGGCAGAAATGAAAAGGGCCAGCGGATTAGGCTGGCCCCTGACTGCTAGGCTGCCGTTACGGACAGTAGATGCACGCTGCGGCCACAAGTCCGGCCACGGCCAACAGCGCACCACCAACCGAAACGGCGATCTTCTTTGCTCTAGTCATGCATAACTCCTTACAGGCAGCGCGTCCGCTACCCGACGCTATCTTACTCCGTGGCAAGTGAACTCCAATATCGTCGCGCTTACTGGATCGGCTTCACCTTCCCTGCGCGCACGAGGCGGGCGTAGCGCTCCACGTCCTCATTGAAGAATTTCCAGAAGTCCGCGGCGCGAGCGGGGATCGGCTCGCCGCCGAGCTGGGTAAGTCGGGCCTTCATTTCCGGCGCTGCGATCGTCTTCAGCATCGCGTCCTCGAGGCGCGCGAGCACCTCCTTCGGCGTCCCATCGGGTGCGAATAGGCCGAGCCAGGCGCCGAACTGGAATCCCGGGAAGCCGCTTTCGCTGAACGTGGGAACGTCGGGCAACGCGGCGGCGCGCCGCGCGCCGGTGCTGGCGAGCGCCTTTACCTGGCCGCCCTTGATGTGGCCGGACGCGGAGCCCATCAGGTCGAAGAGCATGGTCACGCGTCGCGCGATGAGGTCGGGGTATACCGCGCCGCTTCCCTTATAGGGCACATGCACGAGCTCGACGCTCGCCGCAGCGCTCAGGAGCTCGCCCGCGAGATGGCTGCTCGTGCCGGGCCCGGACGAGCCGTAAGTCAGCTTCCCGGGCTGCTCGCGCGCGCGCTCGGTGATGTCGCGGAGCGAGCGCGCCGGATCCTGCGCCGAGACGACGAGCACGTTCGGGAAGGTGCAGATGCCGCCGATCGGCGCGAGATCTTTGCGCGGATCGAAGGTGAGCTTCATCAGGCTCACGTTGGTCGCGAGCGAGAGCGACGCCATCAAAATCGTGTAGCCGTCCGCACGCGCGCTCTTCGCCACGTATTCCGCGCCGATATTGCCGCCGGCGCCGGGACGCAGCTCGACCACCACGTTCTCGCCGAGCGCCTTCGACATTTCGGCGGCGAGCGGCCGCGCCACGACATCGGCCGAGCCGCCGGCCGCGTAGGGAACGATCATGGTGATCGGACGCGTCGGGTATTGCTGCGCCATGGCGGCGCTCGCCGCGAGCGCGGCAAACAAACCAAAAAGTGTCTTCAGCATAGTTCCTATGTTTGCTGGGGGAGCGCGTAAGTGCCGCGGCCGCTTGCCACGAGCTCGCCATCCTTGTCGTACACGAAGGCTTCGCAGCAGGCAAACGAGCCGCCGCGGCGAAGCACCTTCGCGCGTACCGTCAGGTCGCCCTGCATCGCCGCCTTGTGATAGTCGACGCGCAGATCGACGGTCGGGGCTGGCGCGCCGAGCTGCGCGGCGAGTGCATAGTCGGCTACGACATCCACGAGCGTGGCGAGGATCCCGCCGTGCGTATAGCCGCGCGCCGGATTTACCACCCACTCCTCCCGCCACGCCGCCTTCACCGCGATGCCTTCATCGCTCGCTTCCAGCACCTCTAGCCCGAGCCACTGGTGGAGCTTGGCGACGCCGAGCCGGCCCTGCAGTTCATCCTTGGTCATCTTCGGCATAGTATGGTCCTTGCTCCGCAAGTTTCATGCACATGATTAGCCGCAATCTCGGCGACATCCTCGCGACCGCCGACTCGGCGAAGGCGGCCATTATCGATTGTCGCGAATGGCAGGCGCCGCGCACGGTCTCTTATGCCGAGATCGACGCCGCGGCCAACGCACTCGCTCGCGGCCTTCTCAGGCGCGGCCTGGTGCGTGGCGAGCGCGTCGCCCTCCTTGCCGCGAACCGCTACGAATTCGCGGCCGCCTATTTGGGGGCGATGCGCGCGGGGCTCGTCGCGGTGCCGCTCAACCACAAATTCCCGCGCGGCATGCTCGAGCCGGTGCTCGCGGACTGCGCGCCGCGCCTCGTGCTCGTCGACCGCGAGCGGCGCGCCGCCGTGCCCGCGCAATGGCCGGTGATCGAGTTCGGCACGTCGGACTGGGACGCGCTCCACGATCCTGGGCCGCTCACCACCGTGACGCCTGCCGCCCGCGAGCCAGCGATGATCCTCTACACCTCCGGCTCGAGCGGCAAGCCGAAAGGCGTTCTCTTGAGCCACGAAGGACACTGGTGGGCGGTGGAGATGCGCCTGCGCGGCGGGCCGTACGATCATCATCGATTGCTGATCGCCGCGCCGCTCTTCCATATGAACGGCCTTGGCACGCTGAAATTCGCGCTCGCGGCCGGCGCGACGGTGATTCTCCTGCCGCAGTTCGCGACACGGCACTACATCGAGGCGATCGCGCGCTTTCGCGCTACCTGGCTCACGGCTGTGCCGCCGATGCTCGCGATGATGTTTCGCGAGAAGACGCTGCTCGACGCGACCGATGTGTCGAGCGTGACCGCGATCCGCCTGGGATCGGCGCCGGTAAGCGAGCGGCTGATGGCGCAGATCCGCGCCGCGTTTCCCAACGCACGAGTGGTAAATGTCTACGGCACAACCGAGGCCGGGCCGATCGTATTTGGTCCGGATCCGCGCGGTCGCCCGAAACCCGATGCCGCGCTCGGCTGGCCGCAGGAAGGCGTGGAGCTCAAGCTCATCAATGCTGACGGCCGCGAAGCTGACCAAGGCGAGCTCTGGCAGCGCACGCCAGCTTTGATGCTCGGCTATCTGAACGATGCGGAGCGCGCCGCGCGCGTGCTTACGTCCGACGGCTGGTACAAATCCGGGGATCTCTTCCGGCGAGACGCGAGCGGCTGCTATTGGTTCATCGGCCGCGTCGACGATATGTTCGTTTCGGGCGGTGAAAATATTTTTCCCGCGGAAGTCGAGCTCATGCTCTCGCGCCATCCGGACGTGGCGCAGGCGTGCGTCGTGCCGGTGCCCGATGAGATCAAAGGCACCAAGCCCGTCGCGTTTGTCGTCCCCCGGCCGGGCACGCAGCCCACGGAGGACGAGATCAAGCGCTACGCGCTCGCGAACGCGTCGGCCTATCAACATCCGCGCATGGTGATCTTCGTGCCCGAGCTGCCGCTCGCGGCGACGAACAAGGTCGATCGAAAGACGCTCGAGCGGCTCGCGCGCGAGCGCTGGCAGGCATTGGAGGAAAGCCGATGAAAGCAGCGGTGATCACCGAGCACGGCGGCCCCGGCTCGATCCAGTACAAGACGGATTACCCGGATCCGAAACCGGCGCCGGATGAAGCGCTGGTGCGCGTGCGCGCCTGCACGCTCAACTACCACGACATCTTCACGCGCCGCGGCATGCCCGGCATCAAGGTGCCGATGCCCGCGATCATGGGTCTCGACTTCGCGGGCGAGATCGTCGGCCTCGGCGCGAACGTGAAAGACTGGAAGGTCGGCGAGCGCGTGATGATCGATCCAGTCGATCGCGTCGGTCCCGGCGGGCTCGTCGGCGAAGTGCGGCCCGGAGGGCTCGCCGAGCTTTGCGCCGTGCCGACGCATCACCTTGTGCGCATGCCCTCGGGCGTGCGCTACGAAGACGCGGCGTGCTTGCCGGTCGCGTACGGCACCGCGATCCGCATGATGTACACGGTCGGCCAGATCCAGCCGCGGGACCGCATCCTGGTGCTCGGTGCGTCCGGCGGCGTCGGCACGGCGTCCGTGCTCCTTTCGAAGATGAA
>JBHELS010000407.1:0-2941 GCA_046263015.1 Burkholderiales bacterium
CCCTCGTTCGCGAAGCCGTAGTAGTAGCCCTTCTCCTCTTCGTCGGAGAGCCAGACGCGCCGGATGCGATACGCCGGGTGTTCCGGCGGCACCATCACATGGTCGTGCTTGTCGACCGTGTCGCGGTCGGCCGATCCGGCGCCGTGCGCGATCCAGGTGCCCGAGCAGGCGCGCACGATCGGCTCGAGCGCGGTGACGAGACCGCTCGCGGGCCGCTGGATCTCGATCACGTTGTCCTTGCGCCGCACGTGCACGTAGGGCTCGCGATTCGAGACGATCAGCACCTCGTCGCCCTTCAAGTCCTGGCGCAGGATACGGCGCAGCGCTTCCGGGCCCCAGGTCGTCTGGCTCTCGTCGCGCCCGGCGCGCTCGGCTTCCAGATCGCGCACCAGCGCCTGCAGGTCGCGCGCAATGGGTCTCAGTTCCGGCGCGGTGCCCGCAAGGCCGAGCGGCGAGCGGAGCAGCGTTTCTCCGGAGAGCAGCGCCTTCATGCCGGCCACCCAGCCGCGCCAGCTGATCTCGGCGATCAGCATCGTGATGAGCGCCACCACCGCGGCGATCCCGGCGAAGAGCCACAGCACGTACTTCTTGGTGTCGGCGCTGCGGCGCTCGACGAAGCTCATGTCGTGCACGATGATCAGGCTGCCGAGCGGCCCGGCGTCGCCGGCGATCGGATTCGCCGAGACGTGCAGCGGCCCGTCTTTCAGCTGTAGCACCCAGCTGCGCGCCTCGCGCTCCGCGGGCGGCGGGCACTTCACCGATTGCGGCCAGGTGGGGCTCGCGAACGCGAGATTGCCGCCGCGATCGCAGAGGCCGATCGCGAAGATGCGCTCGCCCTGCATGATGCGCTCGAAATAGCGCTGCACGCGCGAGCGCGCACCGCGCGGGTCGCGCATCAATTCCGAGAGCGGCTCCTGCGCCGTCTGCGCGATCAGCGCGCCGCGCGCGTCGAGGTCGCGCACGAACCACTGGAACGTGAGCCTGTCGACGAGCGGCACCACCGCGTACGCGATGGCCGCGAGCGCGAGGGCGAGAGGAACGACGAAACGCAGCGATAGGGGCATCGGCTTCCGTGGGCGCTGAAAGCCAAAAGAGGGCTCCAGCCCCCCTTTCGACCGCGATGGTAGCGAAAAGCGTGGTCGACTAAAAGCGCTTTCGATTCAGTCGGATGCTGTCGCTGCGAAACTACAGGCCGAAAGAACCCGTTCGGGGTCCGGCACCGAATCGCTTGCTCAGCCCTTCTCCTGGCTCGCCTCGGCTTGCGATTTGAGGCCCGCGGCCGCGATGTCGAGCACCTTGAGCGAGCGCGCGCCCTTCTCCACCGGCTCGAGCAAGGGAATCTCCATCGCCGCGGAGGCCGCGCCCAGCTCGCGAAAGCGCCGGGCGCTCACCAATACCCGCGACTCGAGCGAGCCTACCGCGCCGTTATACGCATCGACGGTGCGCGTCAGGTTTCGACCGAGGTCCAGCCAGTGGCCCGCGAGATCGGCGATGCGCTTATAGAGCTCCGCGCCCAACTCGCTGATCTCCTTCGCATTGGTGGCGATCGCTTCCTGACGCCAGCCATAGGCGATGGCCCGCAGGAGCCCGATCAGATTGACGGGCGTGGCGACGAGCACCTTCTGCTCGACGCCGTACTCGAGGAGCGCCGGATCCTCCTGCAGCGCCGCGCTATAGAAGTGGTCGCCCGGCAGGAACATCACCACCAATTCCGGCGTCTCGCTGAACTGGTCCCAGTAGGACTTGCGGCCAAGCTCGCCGATGCGCTCGCGCACGAGACGCGCAAAGCCCTGGAGCTTCGTCTTGCGCTCGCCCTCGTCGGCCACCGCCATGGCATCGAGGAAATGCGCAACCGGCGCCTTGGCATCGACGACGATAGTCTTACCGGCAGGGAGCTTGACGATGAGGTCGGGCCGCAGATTCCCCGTCTCGGTCTTCACCGTCTCCTGCTCGACGAAGTCGCAGTAGTTGAGCATCCCGGCCATCTCGACCACCCGGCGGAGCTGAATCTCGCCCCACTGTCCGCGAATCACGGGCGAGCGGAGCGCCTGCACCAGGTTCGAGGTCTCCGCGCGCAGCTGCTTGCCGGTATCGAGAAGCTGGGTCACCTGCTGCGCGAGCCCTTGGTAGGCGCCTTCGCGCGCCACTTCGAGCGCCTGGATCTTGCCTTCGAAGCGCCCGAGCGCATCCTTGATCGGCGCCACCACCTGCGAGAGCGCCTGCTCGCGCGCCGCGGCGAGCTTCAGGAACTCCTCCGAGTTGCTTTTCAGCGCCGTGGCCGAGAGCGAATTGAACGCGTCGCTGAGCGCCGCCTTGGCATCGGCGAGAAGCGCGAGCTTCTGGTCGAAGGATTTGCGCTCCGCCTCCATCGTAGCGGCGAGCGACTCCTTATCGCGCGTGAGCTCAAGCACCGTGCGCTGGTACTGCGCGAGGCCCAGGCTGCGCGCTTCGATCTCTCTCTCGAGATCGGGAATCGACGCCGCCAGCGCCTCGAAGCTCGCGCGGCGCGACGATTCGTCACGCAGCTCAGCGTGCGCCGCGTCGCGGCTGCGCGCTGCCTGCGCGAGCTGCTCGCGCGCTTCGGCAAGCTGCGCCTCGGCGTGCGCCGCGCGCTGCCGCGTGAGCGCGAAATCGGCACCGGTCGATGCCGATCTGAAGAACCATCCGAGAACGCCGCCGAGCGCGAGACCGAGAACCAGGACTGCCGCTATTTCCACTTATATTTACCCCCGCCGTCATTCTAGCGTCACGGCGCGAAGCACCGCCATCGGTCCGGCGTCGCGGACGCGCTCGAGTTCCACATCGCTGCGCACGAAAAGCGAGCCCGCAAATCCGAGCGCGTTGACCGAGATGGATTCGTAGCGCTCGCAGCCCCGCGGCACGAGAAGCATCCAGCGTCGTGTCGCGAGCAGGTTGTAAGGCGCCGACTGCCGCTCGTCGC
>JBHELS010000408.1:0-3115 GCA_046263015.1 Burkholderiales bacterium
GTGAGCGGCATGCGCACCTGGCCGCCGTCGGCGAGCGCGTTGAACATGCGCTTCGCCTCCGCGTCGTCGCGCGCGCTGAGCGCGAGCGAGAAGCCCTCGAACTTCGGCTTCCCGGCGCACATGCCGTCGGAACCGAGGAGCTGCGTGTCGCCGATGCGGAAGGCGGCGTGCATGATCTTTTCGCCGGGCGCATTCATCCCCGGCGGCGGCGGCTCCGGGCTCTCCTTATTGCGCATCAACATTTCCACTTTCGCACCGAGGTGCTTGCTGTAGTACTGCAGCGCTTCCTCGCAGCGGCCGTCGAAGAAAAGGTAGGACTGCACTTGCATCGTCGTCTCCTTTTGCGGTTACAGATCGACCATCACTTTGAAGCCGCCCCAGAACATGCGCTTGCCATCGAAGGGCAGCTTCTTTGGATTCATCATCGCGGCGAGGCGCTTGTCCTTCATCACCTTGGCGTTCACGCGGTCGCGCTCGGCGCGAGACTTGTAGACGATGTAGGAAAAAAACACCGTCTCGTTCGGCTTCTGTTTGACCGCGCGCGGAAACGAAGTGCGCTTGCCCCGGCTCACGTCGTCGGCGACGCACTCGCGGAATTCGAGCGCGCCATGGTCGCGCCACACCTTGCCCGCAAGGCGCGACATGCGGCGATAAGCCTCGAGATTGCGCTTGGGTACCGGCGTCACGAAGCCGTCAACGTACGCCATGGCTCGCCTCGTCTTGCAGCGCGCGCACCGTCTCGCGGATCGGCCGGATCGGCCGCACCTCGATCGAGCCGACTTGCGCCGGGGGGATGCGCGAAGCGATCTGGATCGCCTCGTTCAGATCCCGGGCCTCGATCATGTAGAAGCCGGCGAGGCACTCCTTGGTCTCGGCGAACGGGCCATCGGTGACCGACACCTTGCCGTTACGTACGCGCACCGTCGTGGCGGTCGCGACCGGCTGCAGCGCTTCCGAGGCGATGCAGTGGCCGCTCTTGCGCACTTCCTCGTCGAAGGCGACGCAATGGCGGTCGTCCACCGCCTGCATGGCGTGCTCCTGGCCGTAGACGAGACACAGATATTTCATGGCGTTTCTCCGCGTGGATCGTTAGAGGTCGAGGGTCCTGAAGCGCTCGACTTCCTTGCTCGGCGGGAAATCCTCGAGCTCGTAGAACTCGCGTACCTCGATTTCGGCCTTGCCGCCATCGATCGACGGGTTCGGAAAGCGCTTGGTCCATGCAATCGCTTCCTCTCGCGACTTGGCTTCGATGATGGTGTAGCCCGCGACCAGTTCCTTCGTCTCGGTGAACGGACCATCGACGAATGCGCGCTTCGCGCCGTCGTACTTGATGCGCCAGCCTCGCGTGCTTGGCTTGAGGCCGGAGCCGTCGAGCAGCATGCCCGCCTTGCGAAGCTCCTCATGGTACTTGCCCATCTCGGCAAAGAGGCTCTCGGGAGGCATCTTGCCCGCCTCGGAGTCCGCCGTCGCCTTGACGAGGATCATGAATCGCATGCCTATCTCCTTGAAAGTTCACGTTCGTTCCGCTGCCTTACCTAATAGTCGATTGGCCGGAAGCGAAATCGACAGGGCGCGCATAAAAGAGTCTCGCCGCCGATAGAGGAAAAGCGCGACCGCGATAAGACTGCCGCAGCTCCTTTGTTCATAGTCGAACCGAGGAGCGGCAGATCGGCGGGCCGGCTCAGGCTTGCAGTTCCGCGAGGCGCTGGCGAATGAAACGGCGCTCGGGCTCCTGGCGCGCGAGCGCGAGCGCACGCTCGTAGGCGCCGCACGCTTCGCCGCGACGACCGAGCCGGCGGCAGAGGTCGGCGCGCGCCGCATGCGCGAGGTGATAGTCCTTCAGCTCGCCGCGCGCGAGGATCGCATCCACCAGCGCGAGGCCCGCGGCGGGGCCATCGCGCATCGCGAGCGCGACCGCGCGGTTCAGTTCCACGACCGGCGAGGGCTCGACGCGCGCGAGCACATCGTAGAGCGCGACGATCTGAGCCCAATCGGTGTCGCCGGCGCTCGGCGCCTCGGCGTGCACCGCGGCGATCGCGCCCTGCAAAGAGTACAGCCCGAAACGGCGCGTCGCGAGCGCGCGCTCCACCAGTGCGACGCCGTCCGCGATGAGCGCGCGGTCCCACAGCTTGCGATCTTGCTCTTCCAGCAGCACGAGATCTCCGGATGCGCTGCTGCGCGCCGCGCGCCGCGACTCCTGCAGGAGCATGAGCGCGAGCAAGCCGATCGCTTCCGGCTCGGGCAGAAGCTCGACCAGGAGCTTCCCCAGCCGTATCGCCTCGGCCGAGAGATCGGCTCGCGTCAGCGATTCTCCGGCCGAGGCCGAATAGCCCTCGTTGAAGACGAGGTAGATGACGCGCAGCACCGCCTCCAGCCGCTCGGCGAGCTGCGCCCCGCTCGGTACTTCATAGGGAATGCGCGCGTCCCGAATTTTGCTTTTTGCGCGCACGATGCGCTGCGCGAGCGTGGGTGCGGGTGTGAGAAAGGCGCGCGCGATCTCTTCGGTCGTGAGGCCGCACACCTCGCGCAGCGTGAGCGCCACCTGCGCGTCCTGCGCGAGCGCCGGATGACAGCAGGTGAAGACGAGTCGCAACCGGTCATCCTCGATCGGCTCGCGCTCGGGCGGCTCTTCGGCGGCAAGCGATTCCGCGTGCTCCTCCTCCAGCGGATCGAAGCGCGCGCGGCGGCGAATCGCGTCGATCGCCTTGAAGCGCCCGGCCGAGACCAGCCATGCGCGCGGATTGGCCGGCACGCCTTCAGAGGGCCATTGCTCGAGCGCCGCGCGGAACGCCTCGTGCAGCGCTTCCTCCGCGAGATCGAAATCGCCGAGCAGCCGCACCAGCGTCGCGAACACGCGGCGCGATTCCGCGCGATAAATCCCTTCAATTTTGGAATTCGGAATTTTGGAATTCGGGGCCAGGACCGTAATTATCCTTCCGCCGCAGCCGCGGTGAATTGCTCAATCCCGCGCCACCTACTCCGGGCGGATGCCGGCGTCGCGGATCGCGCCGCCCCACACTTCGTATTGCTGCTTTACATAAAGCGCGAATTCCTCGGTGCTCATGCTCCTTGGCTCGAACGCCTGCTTCAGCAGGCTCTCGCGCACCTCCGCGCG
>JBHELS010000409.1:0-5340 GCA_046263015.1 Burkholderiales bacterium
GGTCGATTGGAGCTGCCGCCCGCGACCTTCGCGATCGAAGGCCTCGAGTTTTACGGCCGCCTTTCCTTTCTCAAGGGCGGCCTCGTCTACGCCGACGCCATCACCACGGTGAGCCCGACCTACGCGCGCGAGATCCAGACCGCGGAGCTTGGCTGCGGCCTCGACGGTGTGCTGCGCGAGCGCCGCGGCGTGCTGCGCGGCATCGTCAATGGCATCGACGCGGAGCTCTGGAATCCGATGAGCGATGCGCTGATCGCGGCGCACTACTCCTGGGCGACGCTCGACAGGAAAGGCGGCAACAAGGCAGCGTTGCAGCGGCGCCTCAATCTTTTGGAAGAAGCGAGCGCGCCGCTCCTTGGCGCCGTGTGCCGCTTCACGCATCAGAAAGGCATCGATCTCGTTTGCGCGGCGGCGGACGAACTGCTCGGCCTCGGCGCGCAAATTTGCTTACTCGGGCAGGGCGAGCGCGAATACGAGAGCGCGGTCGCGGCGCTCGCCGCGCGTTACCCGGGACGCGTCGGCGTCGCGATCGGGTTCAACGAGGGCCTCGCGCACTTGATCGAGGCGGGCGCCGACATGTTTCTCATGCCTTCTCGCTTCGAGCCCTGTGGTCTCAACCAGATGTATAGCCAGCGATACGGCACGCCGCCACTCGCGCATGCGACCGGCGGCCTCGCCGACACCATCGCCGATGGCGAAAGCGGATTTCTTTTCGAGCGCGCCGAGAGCGCGGCGCTTGTCGCAGGCGCGCGCCGCGCGCTAGAGGTTTATCGCGACGCGCGGCGCTGGCGTGACATGCAGCGCCGCGCCATGGTGCGCGACTTCAGCTGGACTGCACCCGCTCGTCAGTACGCCGATCTTTACGCGCGGCACGCCAAAGCGCCGGCGCCTTGACGGCCTCGCTTTCGCTCGGGACAGCTTCGACACGCCCGAGCGCGGCTTCATACTCGCCGCGAATCGGCCAGCGCGCGTTCCAGAGATTGAAGCGCGGACGCGAGCCCATCGCATCCTGCTGCGCGGCGGCGAGGGCGGACAAGGTGCCGACGTCGCGCCAGTAGGCGCGCTCTTCGAACTCTTGCACCCCCGGGACCTCGTTCTTCGAGAAGTCGTAGGCGTAGACGCGGTCCGTCTTGCAGATGCGCGGCAGCACATCGCGCCCGAAGTCCACTTCGCCGCGCTCGCAGGCGTCGGCGAGCACCCGCTCGAGCACCTTCGCGTCGAAGAGGTAATTTCCCATCGAGGCGTAGGCATGTCGCGGATCGCCCGGGATGTGCGGCGGCTGCTTCGGCTTCTCGCGGAAATCGAGCACGCGGCCGTCCGCCGCCGTTTTCAGCACGCCAAAGCCGCGCGCCTTTTCAAGCGGCACAGCGACCGCCGAGACGGTGACGTTCGCCGCATTCGCGCAGTGGTACTGCGCCATCTGCGTGACATCCATGCGGTAGATATGGTCGGCAGCGAACACCGCAACGATGTCGGGGGAATGCGCCTGCACCAGGTCAAGATATTGGTACACGGCGTCAGCGGTTCCTTTAAAGCGGCCGGCAAGGGTGTTCGAGCGCGGCAGCAACACCTTGATTAACCCATCGGATTCGGTGAACCAGGGCGCCCATGCCGTCTGGACATGCTCGATGAGCGAGTCGGGCTTGTACTGCGCGAGCACGTAGATGGTCGATATCCCGGAGTTCACCAGATTCGACAGCACGAAGTCGCAGATGCGATAGCCGTTAGCGAAAGGAAGCGCCGGCTTTGCGTGCTCGGCGGTCAGGGGATGAAGCCGGGTGCCTTCGCCGCCGGCAAGGACCAGGGCAACTGTTTTTTTCATTAGCGACGTACCTTTACGAAGTTCTTGCGGAGCATGGCGATGGATCATATGGACCGGTAGCAGTCCAAACTATCGACCGGACTAGGTTCCTACTGTAATAGCGACCGCACCGGAGGTAGTGGCGCGGTGACAGGATTTTCAAGTACTCGCGATAGCACCGAATCACCGGGCGCCCTACGATGCTTCGCAGTCCGAGGTGCGCCATGTCCCAGCACCACCGTTCCCTGAGTCTCGCGATAGCCGTGGTGCTGCCGGTGACATTGCTCGCCGGCGCCAGCGAGCGCCCTGCCGCGCCTTCGAGCGCGCTCGAGCTCGGCGCCCAGTGCCTGCCCGAAGAGGGCACGGCGGCGCCGGCGCGCGATCCGGCCGAGCCCTTGCTTGCCAAGTACCTTTCGCGACGCTTTCTCATCGCCACGGCCTCGGCTGAGCGCATGGTGGGCGCCGCGTTCCGTGCGGCGCGCGAAGTCGGACTGGATCCGCTCGTCCTCTTGGCGGTGATCTCGGTCGAGTCGCGCTTCAATCCGATCGCCCAGAGCGTGATGGGCGCCAAAGGCCTGATGCAGATCATCCCGAAGTACCACCCGGCGAAGCTCGCGGCGATGGGCGGCGATGCCGCCGTCTGGGACCCGGAAGCGAACATCGCCATCGGCGCGCGCATCCTGCAGGAATACGTCTACCGCACGGGTTCGCTCGAGGCGGGCCTGCAGTTCTATAACGGCGCTTTCACGGACGGCTCAGCGCAATACGCGCAGAAGGTGCTCGCCGAGCGAAGCCGCCTGATCGACGTGCTCTACGGGCGCGAAAGCGGCGCCGCGGTCGCGACGCGTGGCTAAGCTCATGCGCGCGCTCCTCCTCGCGATGGCGCTCGCCGCCGGCACGGCTGCGGCCGCCGAGCCGGCCGTCACCGCGCAAGACTTCGCCGAGATCCGCGTCGTCATCAACCGCCAGCTCGACGCCTTCCGCCGCCAGGATGCGAAAAGCGCCTTCTCGCTCGCCTCGCCTGCCGTGCAGCAGGCCTTCGGCACCCCGGAGCGCTTCCTCGACGCGGTGCGCACGTCGTACCGTCCCATGGTGCGGCCCGCGAGCGTGACCTTCCTCGAGCCGGTGGTCTTCGGCGCCGATACCGTGCAGCCCGTGCGGCTCATCGAGCAGTCGGGCGCCGTCTGGCTCGCCTACTACGCGATGCAGCGACAGAAGGACGGTTCCTGGCGCGCGAACGGCTGCCATCTCGCGCAGCCGGTGAAGACCGTTCCGACGTAAGCTCCGCCTCCGGTGGAGGCGCCCGCACGATCCGTCGTCGCTCCAAGCACCGTCTGGCGCGGACGGGCGCATCCGCTCGGGGCGACCTGGGACGGCGCGGGCACCAACTTCGCGCTTTTTTCCAAGAACGCCGGGCGCGTCGAGCTCTGCCTCTTCGATCCGCGCGGCCGCCGCGAGATCGAGCGCGTCGAGCTCCGCGAGCGCACCGACTTCGTCTGGCACTGCTATCTCCCTGACGCCCGTCCCGGCACGCTCTACGCCTATCGCGTGCACGGCCCCGACGACCCCGACCGTGGCCACCGCTTCGACTCCTCCAAGGTTCTCCTCGATCCCTATGCGCGTCTGATCCGCGGCAAGATCGGCGCCGGCCTCGGCCGCTGCCAGGTGGTCGATACCGCGTTTAGCTGGGGCGACGACCGCGCGCCGCGCACCGCATGGCAGGACACCGTCATCTACGAGCTGCACGTCAAGGGCTTCACGCAGCGCCATCCCGACGTGCCCGAGCAGTTGCGCGGCAGCTACGCGGCGCTCGCGAGCCGCCCGATCATCGAATACCTGAAACGCCTCGGCGTCACCGCGGTCGAGCTTCTTCCGGTGCACGCGTTCGTCGACGAGCGCCGGCTCCTGCAGCACGGGCTTCGCAACTACTGGGGCTACAACTCGATCGGCTTCTTCGCGCCCGAGATGCGCTACTCGGCGATCGGCAACATCGGCGAGTTCAAGAGCATGGTGCGCACGCTGCACGCCGCCGGCATCGAAGTGATTCTGGATGTCGTCTACAACCACACGGCCGAGGGGGACCATACCGGACCGACGCTCGCCTTCCGCGGTCTCGATAACTCGATCTACTACCGCCTCGAGCCGGGGAATCTCCGGCGCTATCTCAACGTCACCGGCACCGGCAACAGCTTCAACACGAGCCATCGCGTGGTGCTCGGCCTCGTCATGGATAGCCTGCGCTACTGGGTGCAGGAGATGCACGTCGACGGCTTTCGCTTCGACCTGGCGCCCGTCCTCGCGCGCAACTCATTGCACGCCTTCGATCGCAACGGCGCCTTTCTTTCGGCCATCCGCCAGGACCCGCTGCTCTCGCAGGTGAAGCTGATCGCCGAGCCTTGGGACATGGGCGAGGGCGGCTACCGACTCGGCAGCTTCACCCCCGGCTGGGCCGAGTGGAACGACCGCTATCGCGACGCCGTGCGCTCGTACTGGCGCGGCGACGCCGGCACCATCGGCGAGCTCGCCTCGCGGCTCACCGGCTCCTCCGACATCTTTCAGGGCGCGGGCCGAAATCCCACCGCGAGCGTCAACTTCGTCACCACGCACGACGGCTTCACGCTCGAGGACCTCGTCTCCTATGAGAAGAAGCACAACGAAGCGAACTTCGAGAGCAATAGCGACGGCTCCGACAACAACCGCAGCCAGAACTTCGGCGTCGAAGGGCCGAGCGACGATCCGAAGGTGCGCGCGGCGCGCGGGCAGCAGAAGCGAAACTTCCTCGCGACGCTCCTCTTTTCCCAGGGCGTGCCGATGCTCACCGCGGGCGACGAGCTCGGCCGCACCCAGGGCGGCAACAACAACGCCTACTGCCACGACAACGCGCTCTCGTGGCTCGACTGGCAGCGCGCCGACAAGGGGCTCCTTGAATTCGCGCGCACGCTCATCGCCATGCGCAAGCGCCATCCCGCGTTTCGCCGGCGCACCTACCCGAAGCCCGAGGACGTCATCTGGCTCACGCCGCGCGGCGCGCCGATGACGCAGAGACAGTGGGAAGAGTCATCCACCCAAGGTCTCGGCATGCTGCTTCTGGGCCGCCGCCTCGCCGAGCGCGACGAGCACGGCTCGCCGATCGAAGACGACGACCTCCTGTTACTGGTCAACTCGGACGAAGAGCCCATCGACTTCGTGCTTCCCGCCGGCGGCTGGCATTTGCTCCTCGATACCGCCGCACCGGGGGGCGGCGTGGCCGATCCCTATCCGCTCGCCGCCCGCGCGCTCGCGCTCCTCGCTAAATCGCCGTAGCTCTGAATTCGGGGCCAGGACCGCAATTATGGGTCGTCTGCTCGCTGCGGATGCTGCACGGGATTCTCGACAGTCGCGGCTCGCATTCTAGGCAAGCTGCAGTCGCGGGCGGCCGCCATGCTCGCCGAGCCGTCTCACGGCTTCGGCGCAGTTCGCCGTCCCGCTGAAGAGTCACTTGCAAATCGGACACGCGCGCTCCGTGGCGCGCATGCTCCGCAATTTAACGTCGCATTTTG
>JBHELS010000410.1:0-5149 GCA_046263015.1 Burkholderiales bacterium
GCGGCGGCGCTCGCTTCACCCAGGTGCTCGAGCATGAGGGAAGCGGTCCAGAACGTGGCTATCGGATTGGCGACGCCCTTGCCCGTAATGTCGAACGCCGAGCCGTGGATCGGCTCGAACATCGATGGAAACCGTCGCTCGGGATTGAGATTGGCCGTGGGCGCGATGCCGAGCGAGCCTGTGAGCGCCGCCGCCAGGTCCGACAGGATATCGGCGTGGAGATTCGACGCCACCACCGTGTCGATCGCGCCAGGATTCAGCACCATGCGCGTCGTCATGGCGTCGACCAGCACGCGCTCGGTCTTGACCTCCGGGAAATCGTTCGCGACGGCGTAGAAGAGCTCATCCCACAACACCATGCCGTGGCGCTGCGCGTTGGACTTGGTGACGAGCGTCAGATGCTTGCGCGCCCGCTTGCGCGCAAGCTCGAACGCGAAGCGATGAACGCGTTCGACGCCGCTCCGCGTGAAGGTAGAGACCTCGAGCGCAACTTCGTTCGGCAGGCCGGCGTGCACTCGGCCGCCGGCGCCGGAATATTCGCCCTCGGTGTTCTCGCGCACGATGACCCAGTCGATTTCGCGGCCGCGGTCGAGCGGCGACTTGATGCCGGGCAGGAGCCGAGCGGGGCGCACATTCGCGTACTGGTCGAAGCCCTGGCAGATCGGAAGCCGAAGGCCCCAGAGCGAGAGGTGATCGGGCACGTCTGGCGCTCCGACCGCGCCAAAGAAGATGGCGTCGAACGCCTTCAGCCGCTCGAGGCCGCCCTCCGGGATGTATCGACCGGTCTGCTGGTAACGCTTCGAGCTCCAGTCGAAGTGCTCGAAGTCGAGGCGAAAGCCCCGGGCTGCGCGCTCGAGGAGCTCCATACCGGCCGGAATCACTTCATTGCCGATGCCATCGCCGGGAATCGCGGCGATGCGATAAGTTTTCACGCCGCCACTTTGGCTTGCGCTCGCAGCGCCTCGGCAACCGCGCCGCCGAGCTCCGAGGTGCTCGCTTTGCCTTTCATGTCGGGGGTGTGCGGGCCGTCGATGATCACCTGCTCGACCGCGCGCACGATGTCGGCGGCGGCTTGCCGATGCCCGAGATGCTCGAGCATCAGCGCTCCCGACCAGATGGTTGCGAGGGGATTCGAGATCTTCTTGCCGGCGATGTCCGGCGCCGAGCCGTGCACCGGCTCGAAGATGGAGGGCGCCGTTCGCTCCGGATTGATGTTGCCCGACGCCGCGATGCCGATGGTGCCGGCGGTCGCCGGGCCGAGATCCGAGATGATGTCGCCGAAGAGATTCGAGGCGACGATCACGTCGAAGCGGTCCGGATTCAGCACCATCTGAATGGTGAGGCCGTCGATGTGGTACTGGTCGATGCGGACCTCGGGATAGTGCTTCGCCATCGCCGCGAAGCGCTCGTCCCAGTACGGCATGGTGATCGAGATCCCGTTCGACTTGGTGGCAGAAGTGAGATGCTTCTTGCGGCTGCGCGCTAGCTCAAAGGCGTATTTGAGGATCCGGTCGGTCCCGCGGCGCGAGAAGGTCGCAAGCTGCGTCACGACCTCGCGATCCGTGCCTTCGAACATGCGGCCGCCGATGTTGCCGTACTCGCCTTCGGTGTTCTCGCGAATGACGACGTAGTCGATGTCGCCCGGCTTGCGGCCGGCGAGCGGGCAGGGCATGCCCTCGAAAAGGCGCACCGGACGCAGATTGACGTAGAGATCGAACCAGCGGCGGAAGTTGATGAGCAGGCCCCATACCGCGATGTGGTCGGGCACGAGCGCCGGATTGCCGACGGCGCCGAAGTACACCGCATCGAAAAGGCGCAGCGTGTCGGCCGCATCGTCGGGGCACATCTTGCCGTGCGCCTTGTACCAGTCGCAGCTCCAGGGAAACTCTTTCCAGGTGAATTTGATGCCGTGGCGCGCGCCCGCGGCTTCGAGCACGCGCACGCCTTCCGGTATCACTTCGCGGCCGATGCCGTCGCCGGGAATGACGGCGATGCGATGTTCTTTCATGGCAGCGAGTATATAGAATCGCCTATGCGGTTCGCCGCATTCGAAACCTCGAGTGAGTGGTGTTCGGTGGCGCTCTTCGACCGCGGCGAGATTCGGGCGCTCGAGCACCGGGCGGGCAACCGCCACTCGGAGCTCGCGCTGCCGATGCTAGAGCGGCTACTTTCCGACATGGACATGTCCGCCGCCGAGCTCGACGCCGTCGCCTACGGCGCGGGCCCGGGCTCCTTTACCGGCCTGCGCATTGCATGCGGACTCGCGCAAGGCCTTGCCGTGGCGCGCGCTATTCCGGTGTACGGCGTATCGTCGCTCGCCGCGATGGCACAGGAATCGGGTGCCACTCGCGTCCTCGCCTGCATTGATGCGCGCATGCGTGAAGTCTATTATGCGGCGCTCGAATGGACGTGCGACGGCTGGCGCGAGCTGATCGGCGCGCGTTGCGTCGCGCCACAGGCGGTTGCCGCGCCGCCAGGCGATGACTGGGTCGGCTGCGGGTCAGGATTTGCCGTGTACGGAAACTTGGGATTGAAAATCGTTTTGCCGCAGGTGCATCCGACCGCTTTCGCCGTGGCCGAACTCGCGGCGCCGCGGCTTGCGGCGGGCGAGGGTGTCGACGCGGCGCTCGCCGCGCCGGTCTACGTGCGCGACAAGGTCGCGTTCACTCGCGAGGAGCTCGACCGTCGATGAGCGCCGTACTGAAGACGGCTGACGTGGCGTCGATGCGCGACCAGGACCTCGCCGAGGTGGTGGCGGTCGAGAGCGCGATCTACACGCATCCGTGGACGCGTGGCAACTTCGCCGATTCGCTCGGCGCCGGGTACGAATGCCGCACCTACCGGATGAACGGCGAGCTGATCGGCTACTTCGTGCTGATGGTCGCGGTAGGCGAAGCGCATCTCCTCAACCTCTCGATCGCGGCGGCGCATCAGCGTCGCGGTCATGGCACGGCGCTCCTCGACGAAGCCACGCGCCTCGCGCGCTCGCGCGGCGCCGCCAACGTTTTTCTCGAGGTGCGGCCGAGCAACCGCGCCGCGCAGGAGCTTTACCTCCGCTACGGTTTTCGCAAAGTGGCCGTGCGTCGCGGCTATTACCCTGCGCACGAGGGGCGCGAGGATGCGCTCGTGCTGTCGCTCGCCTTGTGAGTCGCCGCAGCGACGTCCTCGCCGAGATGGGCCTTGCGCCGATCTGGCGCTTGCGCAGCCGCCCAACGGTGGCGAAGCTTGCCGGAAGCGAATGGCTCGCGCTCAAGCAGGCCGTGCCCGCGTGCGACTCGTGCGGCTTGCACAAGACGCGGACGCAAACCGTTTTCGGGGTGGGCGACGAGAACGCCGAATGGATGCTGGTGGGCGAAGCGCCGGGCGCTGACGAAGACCGGCTCGGCGAGCCGTTCGTCGGCCAGGCAGGGAAACTCCTCGACAACATGCTCGCCGCGATCGGCTTGAAGCGCGGCGAGAACGTCTATATCGCGAACGTGCTCAAGTGCCGCCCGCCCGCGAACCGCAACCCCGAGCCGGAGGAAGTCGCGAAATGCACCCCCTTCCTCAAGCAGCAGATCGCGCTCATTCGCCCGAAGCTGATCATCGCCATGGGTCGTTTCGCCGCGCAGACTCTCCTTGCGAGCGATGCATCGATATCGAGCCTGCGCGGGCGCGTCTACAAATATGAGGGCGTGCCGCTCATCGTCACCTATCACCCGGCGTACCTGCTGCGCAACCTGCCGGACAAGGCGAAAGCCTGGGCGGATCTGGTCTTCGCAAGGAAGACCATGCAGTCGCTATAACAAAGTCGAAAACCTAGCTGCGGCGCCGCGGATGCGGATCTTCCGCGCGCGCGAAGGCGAGGAGCCGCTCCACTTCGTCGGCGTGCACACGCCGGCTGCGCGTGAACCACGCCTGAACCGCGGCCATGGTACCGGCGACGAACATCCCGAAGACGAAGATCACCATGTAGATCGAATGACCCACATTGAGCAACAGTGAGTAAAGCGCGATCATCACCAGGATCGACGCGTTCTCGTTGAAGTTCTGCACGGCAATCGAGCGGCCGGCGCCGACCAGGTGGTGGCCGCGGTGCTGAAGGAGCGCGTTCATCGGCACGACGAAGAAGCCCGCCATGGCGCCGATGGCCACCATCACGGCGACGGCGAGCCATACCTGGTTCACGAAGTTCATGATGATGACGAAGAGCCCCATGACGATGCCGAGCGGAATGACGCGCACCGAGCGCTCGAGCGAGATCCAGGCCGAGGCGAGCACGGCCCCGAGAGCGATGCCGACCGCCGTCACGCCTTGAAGGATGGCGGCTTTCGATAGATCGAAACCGAGCGCCGAGCGCGCCCACTCGATGACGATGAACTGCAGCGTCGCGCCCGCGCCCCAGAAGAGCGTCGTCACCGCGAGCGATATCTGGCCCAGGCGATCCTTCCAGAGGTGCGTGACGCAGCGCGAAAAGTCGGAAAGCGTCTGCAGCGGATTCGCCGGCAGGTGCTTGAGCGTCACACCCGTGCGCGGCACCTCGAGGTTGAAGAGCGCCGCGACGGCATATACGACGACGATGATGGCGATCGCCGCTTCCCCGGGCGTGTCGATGCCGGTGTCGAAGAGCGGAAAGTCGAGGTGCAGTAGGACGCCGGACACCCTCGTATGCAGGAGGACGCCACCGAGCATCGTGCCGAGAATGATCGAGGCGACGGTCAGCCCTTCGATCCAGCCATTCGCGAGGACCAGCTGCCGGTGCGGCAGGTATTCGGTGAGGATGCCGTACTTCGCGGGCGAATAGGCCGCGGCGCCGAGCCCCACCACCGCGTACGCGGCGAGCGGATCGATGCCCCAGAGCATCAGCACGCAGCCGAAGATCTTCACGCCGTTCGCGAGAAACATCACCTGGCCTTTCGGCAGGCGGTCGGCGAACGCGCCCACATAAGGCGCGAGCAGGACGTACGAGATGACGAAGAAGAACTTGAGATACGGCGTGAGCCACGAGGGCGCGTCCGCTTGCATGAGCAGCGCGATGGCGGCGACGAGCAGCGCATTGTCGGCGAGCGACGAGAAAAACTGCGCCGCCATGATGATGTAGAAGCCTCGGTTCACGTGCCTTTCATGGCTCGGCGGATCCCATCCTTGGGAAGCGCGCGTTTATAGCACA
>JBHELS010000411.1:0-8207 GCA_046263015.1 Burkholderiales bacterium
CGCGCGCCGGCGAAACCATCCATGTGCAACGGCGCATACGAGAACCAGTTGTGGCCCGCGACGTCGGCGTCGAAGCGACAATCGCCATCGGTGACGATGTCGAGACCCGCGACCTCCTGATCGCGCATATAGACGGAAACCGCGTCCAAGTACTGCTCGCGATAGCGCCGGTCGACCATGGCCTCGCGGAAATCGCGCCGGCCGAGGTTCTCTGTGTACCAGCCCGGTCGCGGCAGCGAGCCGATGATGCTCGTGGGCAGGACGACATTGGCCGTTGCGGTGTACATCAGCCGAGGCCGTCGCTCACTTGCACGTTCTCCGGCTTGATGTCGAGGCTCGAATTCTTCGCCTGCATGAGGAGCAACGTCGAAAAATCCTGCTCCGTCATGCCCTGCCCGATCATCTGCTGCAAGAGATCGCGGGTGATTGAAGTGAGCGGCATGGGCACGCCGAAGTGACGGCCGGCGTCCAGACCGAGATCCAGATCCTTGCGCAAGAGTTTCGGCGTGAAGGTGACGTGGAAGTCAAGATTGACGAGCGCAGGCGTTTTGTAGCGCGTAAACATCGAGCCCATCACGCTCTTATTGAGAAAATCGAGAAACGCGTGCCGCGGCATGCCCGCCTTTTCCGCAAGCACCGTGATCTCGCAGAGGTTCTGGATCACGACGCCGAGCATCACGTTGTGGCAAATCTTGGCGATGCGCGAGAGCTCGCCCTCGCCGACATAGCTCGAGCCGGTGCCGAGCATGTCGAGGAACGCACGCGCATCGTCGTACGCTTTCTTCGGGCCTGAGGCAACGATGGTGAGCTTGCCCGCCTTGATCACCTTCGCGTTGCCGCTCACCGGGGCCGCGAGATATTCGATGCCTTTTTGCTTGAGCATGGCGCGAAGCTCGGCCGAGCCTTCGAGCGAGATGGACGAGCACTCGATCACCATGCGCGGCTTCGCGCTGCCGGCGAGAAGCTTGCCGATCACCTGCTTCACATCGTCCCAGGTCGACACCATGCAGAAGACGATGTCGCGGGATGCGAGCTCGGCCAGCGTGTCCACGATCTTCGCGCCGTACTTGGCAAGCGGCTCCGCCTTGGTACGCGTGCGATTCCATACGGCGATGTCGCAGCCGCCTTTCGCAAGGCGCGCGGCCATCTCGTAGCCCATGCGGCCGGTGCCGATCCAGCCGAGCTTCAGTTCAGTAGGGGTTGGCAATCGGAAGTTCCTCTGCGGGATAAAGCGAGATGATCTTCGCGCCGCGCGGCGTGAGGATCACTTCTTCCTCGATGCGCGCGGCGGAGACGCCGTCGGACGCCGGACAGTACGTTTCGACGGCGAACACCATGCCCGCCTTAAGCTCGATCGGCTCGCGCAGCGACGTGAGACGCGAGATGAGCGGCCGCTCGTGCAGCCCGAGGCCAAGGCCGTGACAGAAGTTAAGCCCGAACGCATCCATTTCGCTCGCGAAGCCGATCTCTTTCGCCTCAGGTAGCGCGAGCGCGATCTTGTCGCTCGACATGCCGGGCTTGAGGAGCTCGATCGCGCGATCCATCCATTCGCGCGCCTTGCGATACGCAGTGCGCTGCGCCGGGGTCGCACGGCCGACGTTGAACGTGCGGTAGTAACAGGTGCGATAGCCCATGAACGACTGGATGATGTCGAAGAACGCCTGGTCGCCCGGGCGGATCAGGCGATCGGTGAAGTTGTGCGGGTGCGGGCTGCAGCGCTCCCCGGAGATGGAATTGATCGCCTCGACGCAATCCGAGCCCATCTCGTACAGGCGCTTCGTGGCAAGCGCCACAATTTGCGACTCCTGCACGCCGGGCTTGAGCGCCTCGCCGATGTCCTGATAGACACCGTCCACCATGGCCGAGGCCATGTTGAGGAGCGTGAGCTCGTCGATGTTCTTCACCTCGCGCGCCTCTAGCATCACCTGCTGGCCGTCGCGCACCTCGATGCCGGCTTTCTGCAATTCGAACATCATCGGCGGCTCGACCACGTCCACGCCGACCGGCATGTCGGCGACGCCCTCCTCCTCGAGGATGGCGCGGATTTCCTTCGCCGCCCCGCGAAAGAGGCTGATGTCGCCGCCGGTCGCCCCGCGCAGGCCCAGAAGTCCGGCGCGGCAGTGATCGCTCTGCAGCCACGGCGCATAGAGCTTGTGGTGCCGCGCGGCGCTGCCGAAATCCCAGATGTAAGGCTCGCCAGTGCCGGTGAGGAGCGAGTAGCGCGTGAGCTTGTCGCGCGCCCATTCGCCGATCACGGTGCTTGTGGTGTAGCGGATGTTGTGCTGGTCGAAGGAGAGCAGCGCCCCCAAGCCCGAGTGCGCAAGCGCGGCGCGCACACGTCCCAGGCGGTAGTTGTGTAGCCGGCGAAAGTCGACGCGCTCCTCGAAATCGACCTGCGTGTGGCCGGGCGCTTGCAGCGGCCGGTCCCAGCGGTGATGCGGATCGATGTCGTCCGGACGCACCTGCTTCGCGTCCGGCAGCCGCGTCTTTTTCGCCATACGCCTCCTCGAAGGGGAGGGAATTCTAGCCGCACAACACTTCTGGGCCGCGGTCCCTGCGAACGGCGACGTCGAACGCCGAAATTGCAGGCTCATTGAGCGCGCCGACGAGGCTTTGAGCGCCGAGCGCACCGTAACTCTTTGTTTTGATGGTCGCCCGGCTTAGGCTCGTAGCTTGCATTGCGCAAGGCCGATATGCGTCTACCAGCGAAGGCAACGCTCGGCTTGCTTAAAGACACCGCCGGCTCTTGGAGCGCGGATTACGCACCAAGCATGGGTGCGGCGCTCTCTTACTACACCTTGTTTTCCATAGCGCCACTCCTCCTCATCGCCATCGCCGTCGCCGGCTTCGTGTTCGGCGAAGAGGCGGCGCGCGGCCAGATCTCCGGCCAGCTCGCCGGGATGGTGGGTCCCGAGGGCGCGAAGGCGGTGGAAGGCATGTTGGCGGCCGCCAATCAGCCCAAAGAGGGCCTGATCGCGACCATCGTCGGCATCGTTACGCTGATTCTCGGCGCGACGACGGTCTTTGGCGAGCTGCAGAATGCGATGGACCGCATCTGGCGGGCACCGGCGCGCGAGAAGAGCACCGGCTGGTGGAACCTGATCCGCACGCGGCTTCTCTCGTTCGGCATGGTGCTCGGCATCGCCTTCCTCCTTACGGTCTCGCTCATCCTCAGTGCCGGGATCGCCGCGCTGGGCAAGTGGTGGGGCGCGGCGGAGGCCATCGCGCATGTACTCGAGATTGCGATCAGCTTCGGCATCATCACCGTGCTCTTTGCGCTCATCTACAAGTTCATCCCGCGCGTGCACGTCGCCTGGCGCGACGTCTGGACCGGCGCCGCGGTCACCTCCGCGCTCTTCGCGATCGGCAAGCTGGCGATCGGGCTTTACCTCGGCAAGAGCAGCGTCGCATCCGCCTTCGGCGCCGCCGGCTCGCTCGTCGTCGTCATGGTGTGGGTGTACTACTCGGCGCAGATATTCCTCTTCGGCGCGGAGTTCACCTGGGTGTACGCAAATGAATTCGGCTCGCGTCGCGGCAAATCACTGCCGCAGACCGGCAGCGCGGCCACCACCCGGGCGGCTGCTAACGAAACGCCGGCGAGTCCCGTCGCCGCCTATGCGAAGACGAGCGCCGCCGGCGGCGCGAGCCGCATGGCACCGGCGGCCTTACCGGTGCCGGCGGGTCCGATGACCCCGGTCACCGAGCCGCCGCCGCTCTCAACCGAGCACAGCCTCCGCAAGCGCCATCCCTTCGGCAGCCTTGGCGTGGCACTCGTTGCGGGCATCGCTCTCGCTGCGGCAAAATCGCTCGCCGAAAATCATTGGGGTGCGCTCAGACGCCGCTTCACGTGAAGAAATGGCTCGCGCTCGTCATCCTCGCCGGCTGCTCGAGCATGCAGTGGGAAAAGCCCGGCGCGACACAGGCGAGCATCGATTCGGACCTGGGCGCTTGCACTAGCGCGGCAGAGTCGGTGCCGACGCTGCCCGCGCCGAGAACCACGTCAACCGGCGTCGAGATGCAGCCGCACCCCGGCGATCGCGACGCCGATCGGCAACTGCAGATCGCGCAACGCGTGCAAGCCTGCATGCGCGACAAGGGCTACGCGCTCAAGCCAGGGTAGTCGCGTACGCCGCCAGCGCGCTCAGGCGCCGCGCGCTAGAGTCTCCAGGCGCTCGCGGGGGAGCTTGACCTTATCGGCGGTACGCTGGATCTCTTGCCACGTCGTGTGGTCGATCGGAATGCCATCGCGGCTACGGCGCTCACGGATCTCGCGCTCCGGCTCGCCCGGGAGGCGCACGCGATCGAAGCCGGGCGCCGGCCGGGATTTGTTCAGCCAGTCGAGGAAAAGCCGCGCCTCACGTTCGAATGCGTGAGCGGTGCCGAGGCGTTTCGGGTCGAGCACGATCGCTAGCATGCCGTTCAACACGCGCTGCTTGTTCGACTCGTCGTAGTGCCACGTGCCGCCGCCGCTCAGGGCGCCGCCGAGGAGCTCGCACGCGAGCGCCATGCCGTAGCCCTTATGCTCGCCGAACGCGAGCATCGCGCCGAAGGGCGGCACCACGGCATAGCGCGGATCCTGCGTCGGATTGCCTTCCGGATCGATGAGCCGCCCAAAGGGCACCTTGTCGCCCTTGTTGTGCGCGACGCGGAGTTTGCCTTGGGCTACCGCGCTCGTCGCGAAATCGAGGAGGAACGGCGGCTCGCCCGGCAGCGGCACGCCGATACAGCACGGGTTTGTGCCGAAGCGCGCATCGCGCCCGCCGTGCGGCGCCACGCGGGCGTGCGAGATCACGTTGACGAAATGAATCGAGATTAGGCCTTCGGCGACCGCCATCTCCGCCCAGTGGCCGATGCGTCCCAGGTGGTGCGAGTTGGCAAGCGTCATGATGCACGAGCCATGCTGCTTCGCGCGCTCGATCGCCATCTGCGTCGCTTCGCGTCCGATCGTCTGGCCGTAGCCCCTGCAACCATCGAGGGCGAGCAGCGTCCCGGTATCGACCGTCGCTTTGGGATGCTGATTGGGCAATAGGCCGCCTTCCAGCAGCGCATCAATGTAACGGGGAATCATGCCGATGCCGTGCGAGTCGTGGCCAAGCAGATTCGCCATCACCAGGTTCTCAGCGACAAGGCGCGCTTCATCGGCGCGGCTGCCGCCCGCCGCAACGATCGCCTCGATCGTGCGGGTGAGCGGTCCCTGCTTGAAGTGCGTTTCCATCAATCTGGCTTGATGCCTCCCTTTTGGACCACTCCTGTCCAGCGCGCGACCTCCTCGCGCATGAATCGGCCGAACTCCTCGGGGCTCGACGCGACGACGTCGAAGCCGATCTGGTTCATGCGCTCGCGCACGTCCGGCGAGCGCAGCGCCTTTACCGTCGCGTCGTTCAACCTGGCCACGATCGCGCGCGGCGTCTTCCCCGGCGCGGCCGCGGCCTGCCAAGAAGTGACGACGAGATCGGGAAAGCCGGCTTCCACAACGGTCGGAACGTCGGGCAGCTGCGGATTGCGTGTCGTCGCCGTCACGGCGAGTGCCTTCATGCGGCCGCCCCTGATGTAGTTCGTGACCGCGCCCAGGTTCTGGAAGGAATAGTCGACCTGGTTGCCCATGATGTCGGTCTGGCAAGCAGCGCCGCCGCGATAGGGCACGTGCACTGCCTGGCCGCCGGCAACCTGCTTGAGAAGCTCGGCGGTCAGATGATCGGAGGATCCCGTGCCGCTCGAGCAGTAGGAAAGGCGGCCCTTCTTGTCGGCTTCGACCAGCTCCTTCACCGAGCTTGCTGCGAGCTGCGGCTTGGTGATGAGCACATTCGGCGTGGTGACCGCGAGCGTAATGGGCGCGAAATCGCGCACCGGGTCGTAGCGCAGGTCCTTGAACAGCGCCGCATTGATGGAGAAGACCCCGATCGAGCCGACGAGGATGGTGTGGCCGTCGGGCTCCGCCTTGGCGACGTACTCGGCGGCAATCGCGCCGTTCGCCCCGGGCTTGTTCTCGACCACGGCGGGCTGCCCGAGGAACTCCTGAAACTTGGAGCCGATTGCGCGGCCGACGATGTCCGAGGACCCGCCGGCGACGAACGGGATGACCACGCGTATGGGCTTGGTGGGAAACGATTGCGCGGCCGCGGCCGGGCTCAGGACCACGAGCGCCAGTGCGAACACGCAGCGAGACTGCAATAGCATCACCGCTCCTTTGGCGAGGCCGGCAGTTTAGACTAAGAACTATGCGGATCCTGGCGGCCCTCCTTGCGTGTTTTGCGTTCGCAGCCGTCAAGGCGCAGACATATCCCGCGAAGCCGATCCGTCTCATCGTGCCGTACGCGGCGGGCGGCACTTCCGACATCCTCGCGCGCCAGCTCGGGCCGAAACTTTCCGAAACCTGGGGCCAGCCCGTCGTGGTGGAGAACAAGACCGGCGCCAACGGCAACGTCGGCGCGGACTTCGTCGCAAAGACCACGCCCGACGGCTACACGCTGCTTCTCACGGACCTCGGCGGACTGGTGATCAGCGCGAGCGTCTATCCGCAGCTGCCGTTCAATCCGTCGAAGGACTTCACGCCAGTGGCGATGGTTTCGTATTCGCCGCACGTGCTCGCGGTGCATCCGTCGGTGCCGGTCAAGAACCTGAAGGAGCTCATCGAGCACGCAAGAGCGAATCCCGGCAAGCTGAACTTCGCCGTCTCAGGCATCGGCGGCGCACCGCAACTCGCCGGGATCGAGTTCGCACAACGCACCGGCGTGCAGTGGACCTATATCCCGTACAAGGGCGGCTCGGACGCGGTCACGGCGGTCGCGGCAGGCCAGGCCGACGTGCTCTTCAACGGCATGCTGGCAACCTGGCCCACCGTGCAAGGCGGGCGGCTCCGCGCGCTCGCCATCTCTAGCGCGCAACGCGTGCCTTCCGCGCCCGGTACGCCGACGGTGGCGGAGCAAGGCCTGCCCGGCTTCGAGACCGGCTCCTTCCAGGGCGTCGTCGGCCCGATCGGAATCCCGCGCGAGACCGTGGCGAAGCTCAATGCCGAACTCAATCGCATCCTCGCCACGGCGGAGATGAAGGAACGGTTCGCCAAGCAAGGCACCGAGGTACGCACCGGCACGCCGCAAAGTCTCGGAACGTGGCTGCGCGACGAGCAGGCGCGCTGGGCGAAAGTCGTCAAGGACTCGGGCGTCAAGTTCGAGTGAGACGCAAGAAACCGGAAGAGCTGCGCAGTCACCGCTGGTACGGCGCGAACGATCTGCGCGCCTTCGGCCATCGCTCGCGGACTGCGCAGATGGGCTACGACCGCAGCGACTACGCGGGCAAGCCCGTCATCGCCATCATCAACACTTGGTCGGATGCGAATACCTGCCATACGCACTTCAAGCAGCGCGTCGAAGACGTGAAGCGCGGCGTCTGGCAGGCGGGCGGCTTCCCGATGGAGATGCCGGCGATCTCGCTCGGCGAGCAACTGCAGAAGCCAACCACGATGATGTATCGCAACCTGCTCGCGATGGAGACCGAGGAGCTCCTGCGCTCCTATCCGGCCGACGGTGCAGTGTTGATGGGCGGCTGCGACAAGACCACGCCCGCGCTCGTCATGGGCGCAACGAGCATGAACCTGCCCGCGATCTACGTGCCGGCCGGACCGATGCTCTCCGGCCACTGGCGCGACCAGACGCTCGGCTCGGGTTCCGACACCTGGAAGTACTGGGCGGAGCTCCGCGCGGGCAACATCACCGAGCGCGACTGGCACGAGATCGAGGACGGCATCGCGCGCTCGCCGGGAACCTGCATGACCATGGGTACCGCGGCGACGATGATGTCGATCGCCGAAGTGCTCGGCCTGACGCTTCCCGGGTATGCATCGATCCCGGCGCCGGACTCCAACCATTCGAAAATGGCGGCCCTCACCGGCAAGCGCATCGTCGACATGGTGTGGGAGGACCTGAAGCCGCGTGACATCCTGGAAGCGAAGAGCTTCGACAACGCCATCGTCGCGCTGCTCGCGATGGGCGGCTCAACCAACGCGATCATCCATCTCATCGCCATGGCGGGGCGCGCCGGCGTCAAGCTGCCGCTCGAGCGCTTCAATGAGTTCTCGGGGCACACGCCGCTCCTCGCGAATGTGCGGCCCTCAGGCGAGCGCTATCTGATGGAGGACTTCTACTATGCGGGCGGGCTGCGCGCCCTGCTCGCCCAGCTCAAGGATCTGCTGCATCTCGACTGCCCGACGG
>JBHELS010000412.1:0-8850 GCA_046263015.1 Burkholderiales bacterium
CGAGCGACGGTTTCCATCGATGTTCGAGCCGATCCACGGCTCGGCGTTCGACATTACGGGCAAGGGCGTCGCCAATCCGATAGCCACGTTCTGGACCGCTTCCCTCATGCTCGAGCACCTGGGTGAAGCGAGCGCCGCCGCCCGCATCATGCAGGCCATCGAGCGCGTCACCGCGGAAAAGGTCTTCACCCCGGACCTCGGCGGTACGGCGCGCACGCGAGATGTCACGCAGGCGGCGATCCAGGCGCTCTAATGGCCGAGGCCGAGAAGCTTTGGGAAGCGGTCGACCGCTATATCGCCGAGACGCTCGTGCGCCCCGATGCGGCGCTGCAAGCGGCGCTCGAGGCAAACGACGCCGCGGCACTACCCGCCATCAGCGTTTCCCCGGCGCATGGCAAGCTGCTCTGGCTATTCGCCCGTCTGTTAAACGCGCGGCGCATTCTCGAGGTCGGCACTCTCGGCGGCTATAGCGCCATCTGGCTCGCGCGTGGACTCGCGCCCGGCGGACGGCTGATTACGCTAGAGGCGCTCGAGAAGCACGCGGCCATGGCGCGCAAAAACCTCGCGCGTGCCGGGCTCAGCGAGGTGGTGGACGTGCGCGTCGGCGCGGCGCTTGGCACACTGCCGGAGCTCGAAGGCCCTTTCGACCTGACCTTCATCGACGCCGACAAGCAGAATAACGCCGAATATTTTCGCTGGGCGCTAAAACTTTCGCGCCCCGGCAGTCTGATCATCGTCGATAACGTCGTGCGCGAAGGCGCGGTCATCGATGCGCATTCGCGTGAGAGCGCGGTGAAGGGCGTGCGAGCGCTGAACGACCTGATCGCGGCCGAGCCACGCGTCTCGGCCACCGCGATCCAGACGGTCGGCATCAAGGGCTACGACGGCTTCGCCGTGGCGCTCGTCCTGCGATGAGCACCATCCTCGTCAGCGGCGCGGGGCGCGGCCTCGGTCACGAGCTTGCCCGCCAGTACGCGGCGGAGGGCTGGAAAGTGATCGGCACGGTGCGCAGCACGAGCGCAAAGCTGCCCGACGGCGTCGAGCGTCACATCGCCGATGTGGCCGACCGCGACCAGATCGCCGCCCTCGGCCGAGCGTTGCGCGGCGTCGCGCTCGACGTGCTCTTCTGCAATGCCGGCATCATCGGCATGCGCGGCATGGCGCTCGGCAGCTTCGACTACGAGTCCTGGGAAGAGGTGTTCCGCGTCAATGTACTGGGCGCCGCGGCGCTCGCCGAGGCGCTGGTCGAGAACGTGGCCGCTAGCCGCCGCAAGGTGATCGCCATGATGTCGAGCCGGCTCGGCTCGATCGCCGAAGCGAGCGGTATCACGCTCCCCTACGCGACGAGCAAGGCGGCACTCAACATGCTGGTCAAAGGGCTCGCCGCCACGCTCGCGAGCCGGGGCATCACCGTCGTGGCGTTGAGTCCCGGTTGGGTGCGCACCGACATGGGCGGAAATGGGGCACCGCTTGCGCCCGAGACCTCCGTCACCGGCCTGCGCAAGGTGATTGCCGGGCTGGAAAAGACCGACAGCGGCAAATTTTTTTCCTACGACGGCTCGCTCATCCCGTGGTGAAGCCGCTCGCCGCATCGCTCACGGTGATCGCCGTCCTTGCCGACGAGAAGGCGGTCGAGCTCACCGCGACTATCCGCCCGCCGTTCGAGGCCGAGGACGGGCAATGGATCTCGCGCGTGCAATTGAAGCCGCTGCACAAGGAGCCGCTCGACGTGCGCGGAGTGGATTCCTTCCACGCGCTGTGGCTCGCCTGCTCGCTCGTGCTGAAGCTCCTCTCGCAGCTCGCCGCCGAGGGGGCGCGGCTGGAAAGCGCCGACGGCAGCGAGTTTCCGCTCGAAGCATATTTGGCGGGCCTCACGCCCAAGCCCTGAAGTGCTGCACGCCGACAGCGCGCAAAACCGGCTGATCGGCATCGGGCTCGTCTCCGGCGCGTACGTGCTCTTCACGCTCCTCGACGGCAGCGCGAAGTGGCTCGTCACGAGCACGCCGGTGATCATGGTGGTCTGGCTGCGCTTCGTCATGCACGCGCTCGTCGGCGGCGCAGTCCTCCTGCCGCTGCGCGGCGCGCGGCTCCTCGCCACCCGCTACTGGCGCTGGCACGTGCTGCGCGCGCTCATGTTCGTCGCCATGACCGGCATGAACGTCTGGGCGCTCCAATACCTTCAACTCACCATTACGTCGTCGATCTTTTTCACCGTGCCGATCATCATCGCCGTGCTCGGCGCCCTCTTCTTCGGCGAGCGCCTTGACGCGGGGCGCTGGGTGGCGATCCTGGTCGGCTTCGCGGGCGTGCTCTTCATCGTGCGCCCGGGCTCGGCGAGCTTCCATCCGGCGATGCTCGCCTCGCTCGTCAACGCGGTCCTCTACGCCATATTCATGCTCATGACGAGGCGGCTCGCCGCGTACGAGTCACCGGAAACCATTCAGTATCTCCCCGCGCTCGGCGCCGCGCTGCTACTGACGCCGCTTGCCATTGCCCGGTGGCAATGGCCTGAGACGTGGGTCGAATGGGCGGTCGCCTGCCTCCTCGGCATCTTCGGCGCGGCGGGACATCAGCTTCTCGCCGCGGCGCATCGCTACGCCCCGGCAAGCGTAATCGCGCCCTTTCTCTACCAACAGGTTCTGTACATGGCGCTCTTCGGCTATGCCGTATTCGGCGACGTGCCGCCCGCGGCGGTGGGCGTGGGCGCCGCCATCGTCGTGGCGAGTGGCCTTTACCTCTTTAAAAGGGAACGCAGCGCAGCGTCGCGCTAGCGGCGCAGGTCGCGGTTCGCGTCCTGGATGTCGCGGCGCAGCTTCTCGCGCTCCTGCGGCGAGAGCGGCCGCTGCGCGGGCCGGTCTTGGCGGTTGCGATCGCCGCCTCTATCCCGGTAGACGTCGCGCATGTCATCGCGCATGCGCTGACGCTCGTCCTTGCTCATGCCTTGCGCCTTGCCGCCCTTGTCGCGTTCGCCGCGCTGCGCAAATGCAGGCGTCGCGGCGAGAATCAATGCGAGAAGGAAGGCGCAAGCTCTCATGGCTGCGACGATGTTACCGGGCCGGGGCGATCCAGAGGTGTCGCGTCGTCCAATTTTTGTAACAATCCGTTGCTCCATGGCTGAGCTCAAGACCCGCATCCTCGTCATCGACGACGACCAGCGCCTGCGCGATCTGCTGGTGCGCTATCTCAGCGGCGAAGGCTATGAGGTGAAAGCCGTACCCGACGCCAAGGCGATGGACAAGCAGCTCGCGCGAGAGCGCTACGACCTGGTGGTGCTCGACCTGATGCTCCCCGGCGAGGACGGCCTCGCGGTGTGCCGGCGCCTTCGTTCGCAGCAGGTATCGCCGGCGATCATCATGCTCACCGCCAAGGGTGACGACGTGGACCGCATCGTCGGCCTCGAGATGGGGGCGGACGACTACCTGCCCAAGCCCTTCAACCCTCGCGAGCTCCTCGCGCGCATCAATGCGGTCCTCCGGCGGCGCGCGCCCGCCGGTCCGCCGGGCGCGCCGGCCGCCTCGGGCGACTTGCACCGCTTCGGCCCCTTCGAGTTCAATCTGGCGACGCGGAGCCTCACGCGCGAGGGCAAGAGCGTCTCGCTCACCACCGGAGAATTTTCGGTCCTGAAAGTGCTCGTGCAGCATCCGCGTCAGCCGCTTTCGCGCGACAAGCTGATGGAGCTTGCGCGCGGGCGCGAGTACGAGGTCTTCGACCGCTCGATCGACGTGCAGATCTCGCGGCTTCGCAAAATCGTGGAGGATGATCCCGCGCATCCGAAGCACATCCAGACCGTCTGGGGCTTCGGCTACGTGTTCGTGCCGGACGACTCGCAGCCCGACAAGTGACGCTCTTCGCGCGGGCGTTCCTGCTCGTGGCGGCGCTGATCGTTGCGGCGCTCCTCGCCTCGTTCCAGATCTACCGCGTCTACGAGCGCGAGCCGCGCTCCCGTGAGCTCGCGCAGCAGACGGTGAGCACGGTGAACCTGACGCGCGCCGCGCTCGTCAATGCCGACCCCGAGCGCCGCCGCCAGCTCCTGATTGAACTGAACGAGACGGAGGGCCTGCGCGTCTATCCGGTCACCGCCTCCGAGAAGACCCAGCCGCTCGAGGAAGATCCGCTCCTTGAGCGAGTCGCGGAGAAAGTGCGCGGCGCGCTCGGCGAGGCCACGCGCTTCGCTTACGAGCGCGACGGCGAGGAAGGCTTCTTCGTCAGCTTCTTCATCGACGAAGATGAGTTCTGGGTGATGCTGCCACGCGAGCGCTTCGAGCTCGGCCTCGGCTCGCAATGGCTTGCCTGGCTTGCCGCCGTGGTGGTGCTCGCGCTGGTCGGCGCCTGGTTCATCGCCTCGAATATCGCGCGGCCGCTCGCCGCGATGCGCCGCGCCGCGCTGCGGCTCGGGCGCGGCGAGCCGCACCAGCCCTTGCCCGAGGAGGGACCGCGAGAGCTTCGCACGGTGGCGGTGGCCTTCAACCGCATGGGCTCGAACTTGGAGAGCATGGAGCGCGAGCGCGCCATGGTGCTCGCCGGCATCTCGCATGATCTCAGAACGCCGCTTTCGCGCCTGCGCCTTGCGCTCGAGATGAGCGGCGCCGACGCGCACTCGACCGACGCGATGATCGCCGACATCGACGAGATCGACGCCATCATCGGGCAATTCCTCGACTTTGCGCGCGGCACCGATGAAGAAAAGAAAGAGCACGACATCACGCAGCTCCTCGCCGAGCTCGCCGAGCACTACGCGCGCATCGGCAAGGACGTGCGCTTCCTGCCGCACGCGGTGAAACCTTTCCGTTTTGCGCGCATGGCGGTGCGCCGGGCGGTGGCGAACCTCGTCGACAACGCGCTTCGCTACGCGGGCGAGCCCGTCGAGATCGCCGTGCTCGCGCGAAATCCGCAGATCGCGATCGAGGTTCGCGACCAGGGGCCGGGCATCCCGCCGAACGAGGTCGAGCGGCTGAAACGGCCCTTTACGCGTCTGGATGATTCGCGCGCCGGCCACGGCGGCTCGGGACTCGGTCTCGCGATTGTCGAGCGCACCGCGCTCGCGCATGGCGGGCGGCTCGAGCTCCTGCCCGGCTCGCCGCGCGGGCTCATCGCCCGGCTTTCGCTTTCGACGCGCTGAGTGCACGGCAGGCGAGATACGCGGCCGCGCCCGACACGCCGAGCATGAGATCGCTCATCGTGTCGACGGAGCCCTCCTGCAGCACCGTGCCGAGCCACTGGTCAAGCGCGAATTCCGCGAGCTCCCAGGCAAGCGCCGTGCTGCAGGCGCCGGCGAAGGCAACGATGTAGCGCCCGATGGGGCGCAAGTCGCCCAGGATCGGCGTTGCGCGCCAGTAGCAATGGGCGAGCGCCGCGCCACCCGCCACATGCACGAGCCACCAGAGCTCATCCGCCGCCGGCAAGCGCCCAATGGCGAAAGCCGCAAGGACGACCAGCGCCGGCGCCCACAGCGCTTCGCGGAGCGATCTCCCGAGCATCCGGCCGCTGCAAGCGAGTTACATGCCTTCGCACTACGCCGCGGCCGGCTATCGTAGCGAAATGGCGAATGACGCCTACCCCATCGCGCCGCCGATCGAGCCGATGCTCGCCAAGCTCGCAGACGAGCTACCGCCGACCGGCGAGTATCTGTTCGAGCCCAAATGGGACGGCTTTCGCGCGCTCGTCTTTCGCGGGGGCGACGAGCTCTTCATCCAGAGCCGCGACTCGCGCCCGCTCGACCGCTATTTCCCGGAGCTTCATGAGGCGCTCCTCGCCCGGCTGCCGAAGGGCTGCGTATTGGACGGCGAGATCGTCATCGCCACCGCGCACGGCCTCGATTTCGACGCGCTGCAATTGCGCCTGCATCCGGCCGCCTCGCGCGTCGCCAAGCTCGCCAAAGAGACGCCTTCGGCGTTCGTTGCCTTCGACTTGCTTGCGGCGGGCGGCAAGAGCTTGATGGGCGAGCCACAGCGCACCCGCCGCGCAGCGCTGGAAAAGCTGCTCGCGCGGGTCGCCTCGCCGGTCTATCTCACGCCGATGACGCTCGATCGCGACCAGGCCGAGCACTGGCTTAAGCATTTTGAAGGCGCGGGCCTCGACGGCGTCATCGCCAAGCCAGCATCGCTCACGTATCAGCCGGGCAAGCGCGCGATGATCAAGGTAAAGCACGCGCGCACCGCCGAATGCGTGGTGGCGGGCTTTCGCTGGTACAAGACCGGCAAGGATGCGGTTGGCTCATTGCTCCTCGGCCTCTACGACGACCAGCGCGTGCTGCAGCACGTCGGCGTTACCTCCGCCTTCAGCATGGCGATGCGAAAGGCACTCGTGAAGGAGCTCGCGCCGATGCGCAAGGACGCGATCAAGGATCATCCATGGCGGGAATGGGCCGGCGCGGCAGCGGAATCGAGTCGCATGCCTGGCGCGCAAAGCCGCTGGAGCGCCGGCAAGGACCTTTCGTGGGAGCCGCTGCGGCCGGAGCGCGTGTGCGAAGTGAAGTACGACCACCTGCAGGGCGATCGCTTCCGGCACGCGGCGATTTTCTTGCGCTGGCGGCCCGACAAGCAGCCGGAGGATTGCCGTTACGACCAGCTCGAGGTCACGAAGTCCTATGAGTTAGACAAGGTCTTCTCGTCCGGATCCAAAGGCTCCTGAGGCGGCCGCTGCTGCGGCGGCACATGCTGCAGGTTCACGCGCACTCGGTACCACGCCGTGTAACGGCCGCGCATCTGATCGACGAGCACATCGGCAGCTTCCAAGTGTTGCGCTGCCTTCGGGTGGCGCTTTTTCCAGCGTTCGAACCCGGCGAGCGCGTCGTCCTTCTGCTTGGCGCGGCCGATCTCGATCACCGGCAGCTTGCGCCGCTTCGACGGTTGCACTCGCGCCGGCTCGCCCGCCTGCTTCTTATAGTGCGGCGGCCAGGGGGCATCACCGCCGCCCTGTTTCTCGAACAGCTCCAACAGCCTCTCGAGCGACCCGGCATGGTCATCGATGCCCGCATGCCGATCGCCGATGCGCTTGAACCGTCGCGGCATGTTGGCGAGCGTGAAGTCCTCGGGCTCGGCATCCTCGACCTCTTTCCAATCGAGAGGAGCGGACACCGTCGCCTGTGGCGTCGGCCGGACCGAATAGGCCGATGCGATCGTCCGGTCCTTCGCATTTTGGTTGTAGTCGACGAAGACGCCCTGGCGCTCCTCCTTCCACCACTTGCTCGTGGCGAGCTGCGGGGCGCGTTGCTCCACGTCGCGCGCGAGCGCGAGTGCCGCGCGCCTCACCTCATCGAACGTCCAGCGCCGTGCGATGCGCACATACACGTGCAGACCGCGCTTGCCCGAGGTCTTTGGCCAGCCGGTGAGACCGACGTCGGCGAGCGCCGCTTGCGCGACGAGCGCCACCTTGCGGACCTGCGGCCACTTCACGCCCGGCACCGGATCGAGATCGACGCGCAGCTCATCCGGATGATCAATATCATCGGCGCGCACCGGGTGCGGGTGAAGTTCGAGGCAGCCCAGGTTCGCCATCCATGCGAGCGCCGCGGCATCCCTCGGCACGAGCTCGAGCGCGCTGCGGCCCGAGGGAAACTTGAGCTCCACCACCGCCATCCAATCGGGCCGGCTCTCCGGCGCGCGCTTCTGGTAGAAGAACTCGCCGTCGACGCCGTTGGGATAGCGCACCAGCATATTCGGGCGCCCACCGGCGCCGCGCAGCGCGCCTTCGGCGACCGCGATGTAGTAGCGGGCGACATCGAGCTTCGTATGACCAGGCAGCGGAAAGAGCACCTTCGCCGCATTGGTGACGGTCACCTCGCGGCCGCCGACCTCCAGCGTTTCGCCGCCGGTTTTCTTCATTGCAGCGCGAAGCGCTCGAGCGGCTCGTAGCTCGAGCCTTTCGACGAAGTGCGTGAGCGCACGAGCAGGAACTCGCTCACCGGCCAGTCAACGCGCGGCAGCGAGGGAATGGACTTCGGCATGCGCGCTTTGCGGATCAGCGTGACATGCGCGGCGAAGGGACGCGCCTCGAGCACGAAGCCGGCAACGCGGAGCGCGCGATGCAAATCGGCCGCCAGCGCGCCAAGCTCGTGCGGCAGGGCTGAGGCTGCGACCCAAACCATCTCGTTCTTCTTAACGTAGCGGGCGGCATCGATCGGCAATTCATGGCGCTTACCTGCGACGGCGCGAGCGGCGCCGATGGCGCGCGCCGGTTCCGCCTGGCCCAGGAAGGCGAGGGTCAGGTGGATGTTATCCACCGCAGTCGCCTTGCCGCCCGCGTGCTCGCAAACCTGCGTTGCCCATTCGGCGAGCGCCCGTGCCGTCTCGCGCGGCGGCCAGAGCGCGAAGAAAAGCCGCACTAGTCGACGAGGTGCTCGCGCATGAGGGCGGCGAGGGAGCTCTCGCCTGCCCTTTCCAGCTCGGCGATGATGAGCTCCATTTCGCGCCGGCCGCGGTTCTGCGAGAGCTTCCAGCGCGTCTCGAGCCGCGTAACCCGGATCTGGAAGTTGACGATGCCGTTCAGCATGCCGTTTACGTATTGCGGCGCGAGCGCATCGAACTTGGGCAGCCACTGCGGGTCCATGGCGGCGACCAGGCGGCGCTGCGATGCGTGCTTCGCCGCAGGCTGATCCACAATGCGCGGCACGCCGTAGGCGTGCACGGCCGCATAGTTCCAGGTCGGCACGCGCTCCGTCTCCTCGTACCAGCGCGGCGAGATGTAGGCGTGCGGACCAGTGAAGATGACCAGCACTTCCTCGTCGAAGAAATCGTGCCACTGGCGATTGGCGTGCGCCATATGCATATCGATGACGATCTCGCCGCCGTCATCCTCGATCAAGGCCGGCAGATGCGATGCGTGCAGCTCGCCCCCGAGCCCGGTGATGAG
>JBHELS010000413.1:0-11341 GCA_046263015.1 Burkholderiales bacterium
AGATAACCGTTTTCTCGGGAACGCAGGCGATGGGCCAGGGGCTCGAAACCTCGTACACGCAGCTCGTGACCGAGGTGCTTGGCGTGCCGGCCGAGAAGGTGCGGATCGTGCAGGGAGATACCGACCGCGCAAACGGCGTCGGCAGCGTCGGCTCGCGCTCGGCTTTTGTCGGCGGCTCGGCGGTGGTGGCGGCGGGGCGGCGGGTGATCGTGGAAGGCAAGGTGCTCGCCGCCGAGGCGCTGGAAGCGGCGGCGGCCGATATCGAATATCGCGATGGGCGCTTTCTTATCGCCGGCACCGATCGGGTGATCGAGCTCGCTGAGCTCGCTGCGCGGCAGGAAAGGCGGGTGCTGCGTGTCAGCGCGACCGAGACGCCGTCGACGCCGTCGTGGCCGAACGGGGCGCAGGTGTGCGAGGCGGAGATCGATCGCGAAACGGGCGAAGTGAAGATGGTGAGCATCGCGAGCTGCGACGACGTCGGGCGCATCATCAACCACATGATCGTCGAGGGCCAGGTCCACGGCGGCATCGCGCAAGGCGCGGGACAGGCGCTCTTCGAGCGCGCGGTGTACGAGGCCGATAGCGGCCAGCTTCTCACCGGCTCGCTCATGGACTACGCCGTGCCGCGCGCGGCGGACCTGCCGCCGATTAGGCCGAGCTTCGAAGAGAGCGTGCCCTGCAAGACGAATCTCCTCGGCGTAAAGGGTTGCGGCGAGCTCGGCACCATCGGCGCGACACCCGCGGTCGTGCACGCGGTGCTCGATGCGCTTGGCGCGCTCGAGCTCGACATGCCGCTCACCTCGGAAAAGGTCTGGCGGGCGCTGGATGGCGCTTCGCGCTGATCGTACGGCCTGCCCGACTAAAAGGTCGGCGGATTGAGGCGGCGCGCGCCGTTCCAGCGAGCGCGCCAGTAGCGATTGTCGATGCTTTCGATGCGCACGCGACCTCCGGCGCGCGGCGCGTGCACGAAGTTGCCGTCGCCGACATAGATACCGACGTGGGAGTAGGGGCGGTTGCGGGTGTTGTAGAAGACGAGATCCCCGGCCTCGAGCTCCGAGCGCCTCACTGGCCGCCCGGCGTTTCGCTGGTCTGCCGTGCGGCGGGGAAGGGTGATGCCCCAGGCGCGCTCGTACACATGCGCGACGAGCCCGCTGCAGTCGAAACCGGTCTCGGGCGAGCTGCCGCCGTAGCGGTAGCGCGCGCCGACGGCCACCAGCGCTTCGATCACCGGTGCGACGCGGACTCGGCGGGCGCCTCGGCAAGGGCGGGCCCGGCGACCGCTGCTAGCCCCACGGCTAAGGCGCGGGTCAGGAGAAACTTGTGTCCCATAATTGAACCGACGCGTCGGCCGATCCGAGCTTGGCGCGTTCAGGAAGAAACGTGAACCGCGCAAGCCTGGTCCGATTTGCCGTAGTTCTGCTCCTCGCGGGCGCCGCATGGGCGGAGGCGCCCTTGCAGATGATCGCCCTCCGGCACCGAACGGCCGAGCAGGTTCTGCCCGTGCTCCAGCCGCTCGTTGAACCCGGCGGCACCCTTTCCGGCCAGGGGACGCAGCTATTCGTGCGCACGAGCCCGGCGAACTTGGCGGAGCTCCGCCGGGCGCTCGAGACAATCGACCGGCCGGCAAAGCGACTCCTGATCTCGGTGCGCTATGACGCTGAGCGCGATGCGGCGAGCCGTGCGATCGATGGGAGCGGGCGCATCGGCAGCCGGGATTCGCGGGTCGATATTCGCGCCGAGGACGCCCGTTCGCGCGGCGATGAGCGCGTCGAGCAGCGGCTGCAGGTGCTCGAAGGCTCGCGCGCCACGATCCTGACCGGGGCCTCGCGTCCCGTGCGCCAGCGCGAGTACATCCAGACGCCCGCCGGTGTCATCCCGCAGGAAATCACCGTGATGCAGGAGACGGCGAGCGGCTTCGAAGTCATTCCGCGGCTCGCGGGCGATAGGGTGCAGGTCGAGATCGTGCAGCAGCGCGAGCAGCCGGCGTCGTACCAGCGCGCCGCGAGCACGGTGAGCGGACGGCTCGGCGAGTGGTTCGAGCTCGGCGCCGTGGCGATGGGTGGCGCGCGCGATGAGCGCGGACTCGCGAGCGCGAGCCGCACGAGCGGCGGCGAAACGCGCCGCGTCTGGGTGCGGGTCGATGAGCTCCCTTGAATCGGTCTTTGCGCCCGAGGGCGCCCTGGCGTCGGCGATTCCGGGGTACCGCGAGCGCCGCGACCAGCTCGCCATGGCGCAGGCGATCCGCAGGGCCATCGAATCGAGCGCGGTGCTCGTCGCTGAGGCGGGTACCGGCACCGGAAAAACGTTCGCGTATCTCGTGCCGGCGCTTCTTTCCGGCGGCAAGGTGATCGTTTCGACCGGCACGAAAACGCTCCAGGACCAGCTCTTCGACCGCGACCTGCCGGCCGTGCGTGGCGCGCTCGCCTGCGGTGCGACGGCGGCAGTTCTCAAAGGACGCGCCAACTACGTCTGCCTCTATCGCCTGCGCCGAGCGGTTACCGAGCAGCGCGCGACCAGCACCGAAGAAGCGGCACAGCTTGCGCGCATCGAGCGCTTCGCCGCCACCACCGTCACCGGCGATCGTGCCGACCTCGCCGAGGTGCCCGAGGATGCGCCGATCTGGTCGCTTGCCACTTCGACCCGCGACAACTGCCTCGGCCAGGGCTGCCCCGACTACAGCGATTGCTTCGTGATGCGCGCGCGCCGAAATGCGCTCGCTGCGGACGTGGTGGTGATCAATCACCATCTCTTCTTTGCCGACGTGGTACTGCGCGACGAAGGGGTGGCGGAGCTGCTGCCCGCCTGCAATACGGTGATCTTCGATGAAGCGCATCAGCTGCCGGAGACGGCGCGGCTTTTCTTCGGCGAGAGCCTCACCACGAGCCAGCTGATCGAGCTCTCGCGCGACGCGCGCGCCGAGCTGCGCTCGGCCGGCGGCGGCTCGCCCGAGCTCGAAGCGCTCGCCAATCGCCTCGAGCGCGCGACGCGCGATCTGCGGCTTGCGCTCGGCGATGCGCCGGCGCGTTTTGCCTGGCCGCAGGCGATGCGGCTCGCGGGCTTCCCGGACGCGCTCGTCAAGCTGCGCGCCGCGCTCAAGATCCTCGACGCCGCGCTTGCGGCCCAGGCCGAGCGCTCCGAGGGGCTGGGCGCCTGCAGCCGCCGGGCGGCAACGGCGTATGCGGTGCTGCGCCGGCTGATCGAAACCGATGCGCACGAGGATGTGCGCTGGGCAGAGGCGGTCGGCCAGACCGTGCAGCTGCATGTGACGCCGTTGCACTCGGGCGAGCTTTTTCGCCGCCAGATGGACGACCATCCGCGCGCCTGGGTCTTCACCTCCGCGACGCTTGCTGTCGGCGACGACTTCGGCCACTTCACGCGCGAGCTCGGTGTGCCCGAGGCCGAGACCCGGCGCTGGGAAAGCCCGTTTCGCTTCGCCGAGCAGGCGCTCCTTTATCTGCCGCCCGGCTTGCCCGGCGATCCGAACGATCCGGCGTTCACCGACGCGGTCGTCGAGGCCGCATGGCCGGTGATGGAGGCGAGCGGCGGCCGCGCGTTCCTCCTCTTCACAACGCTGCGCGCACTCAGGCGCGCGCACGAGCTCCTGCGCGGGCGGCTGCCGTATCCGCTCCTCGTGCAAGGCACGGGTTCGCGAAGCGAGCTCCTCGCGCGCTTTCGCAGCCTGGGAAACGCCGTCCTTCTCGGCAGCGCGTCCTTCTGGGAAGGCGTCGATGTCCGCGGCGAAGCGCTTTCGCTCGTCGTCATCGACAAGCTGCCGTTCGCGCCGCCCGATGATCCGGTGCTCGCTGCGCGCATCGATGCGCTGAAGGCGGCGGGCCGCAACCCGTTCAACGAGCTGCAGCTACCGCAGGCGGTGCTGCAGCTAAAGCAGGGCGCAGGCCGCTTGATTCGCGACGAAGGCGATCGCGGCGTTCTCATGCTGTGCGATCCGCGCCTCTTGTCGCGGCCCTACGGCGGCAAGATTCTCGCGAGCCTGCCGCCGATGAAGCCGACGCGCAGCCTCGAGGAGGTGCAGGCGTTCTTCGCTACGCTCGAGCGGGGTCGAGCTCGTCTTCGATGTGAATCCGGATAATTTCCTCGAAGCTCGCATCGGCCCGGAAGCCTAGCTCAAGCGCTCGGCGCGGCGCGAAATTGCGCGGCCAGCCTTCGACGATCCGCTGGATCGTGGCATCCGGCGCTTCGCGAATCAGCCGCACGGCCTTGTCGCCCGCCACCTTTCGCAGCGCTTCGATCTGCTCGCCGACCGTGGCCGAGACCCCGGGCATCGACAAATTGCGGCGATTGCCAAGGCGCGCCGTGTCGAGGCTCGCTGCATGCACGAGGAAGCCGATCGCCGCGCGCGGCGAGGCAAACCAGTGGCGCACGCTCTTCGGCACCGGCAGCAGGGCTTCTTCGCCCGCGAGCGGCTCGCGAATGATGCCGGAGAAAAATCCCGAGGCGGCGCGATTGGGCTTCCCTGGCCGCACGCAAATGGTCGGCAGCCGCAGGCCGATGCCGTCGAAGAAGCCGCGCCGGCTGTAATCCGAGAGCAGGAGCTCGTCGATCGCCTTCTGCGTGCCGTAGCTCGTGAGCGGCGCGCTCAGGAACTCGTCGTCGATCGCCTCGGGAAATGGCGCGCCGAAGACCGCGATCGACGAGGTAAAGACGAGGCGCGGCTTATAGCCGTCGCCCGAACGCCGGATGGCTTCGAAGAGCTGCCAGGTGCCGGCGAGGTTGATGCGATAGCCCTTGTCGAAATCGGCTTCCGCCTCCCCCGAGACGATTGCGGCGAGATGGAAGATGAGCTGCGGCCGCTCAGCGATCAGCTTTTCCGCCTCGCCCGGCGCTGACAGATCGGAAGTGAGCGTGCGCACTTTGAACGGCGCATGCGCCGGCGCCTGCGGCGTCACCACGTCGTGCAGGACGAGCTCGTCGATCCCGCCCTCCATGGCGAGGCGCCCGACGAGCTTGCGGCCGATCATGCCGGCCGCGCCGATGATGAGCGCGCGCGCTACCAGTCCGGATCCCAGATGCGCCACCACGGCACTTTCTTCTTTTTCGGGCCGCCGGGCTTCATGTAATCGGTGTTCGGAAAATTTTTCGTGAGGACGCGGTTCGCCGAATCGCGCAACTCCGGCATGCCGAGCTGGTCGTACGCCTTGACGAGAATCGCCATCGCTTCCTCGACCGCGGGTGCCTGCGGGTAATGCTCGATGGCGTACTGCGCGCGGTTTGCCGCCGCGAGGAAGGCGCCGCGCTTCAGGTAGTAGCGCGCGACATGCACCTCGTTCGAGGCGAGCGCGTTGATGAGATAGCGCATGCGCGCGTGCGAGTCCTCGGCGTAGCGCGACTCGGGAAAGCGCGTCACCACCTCCTTGAAAGCGAAAAAGGCGTCGCGCGCGGCCTTCGGATCGCGATCGCTCATGTCGGGCGTCGTCAGCCACGAGAGCATGCCCTGCAATTCGTTGAAGTTGATGAGGCCCTTCAGGTACCACGCGTAATCGACGTTCGCATGATTCGGATAGAGCTTGATGAAGCGATCGGCCGCGGCGATGGCCGAGGCGCGTTCGCCGTCCTTCCAGTTGGCGTAGGCGACCTCGAGCTGCGCCTGCTGCGCGTAGCGGCCGTACGGATAGCGCGCTTCGAGCTTCTCGAGGTATTTGATCGCCTTCTGCCACTCGCGCCCGGCCATCGCGTCCTTCGCCTCGCCGTAGAGGCGCTGCGCCGACCAGCCGATCGTCTCGTCCTCGGAGTTGAGCGAGCTGCAGCCGGCGCTCACCGCGACGAGCGCCGCGGCCAAGGCTGCCAGTAAACTTCTCATCATGGGTCGCGACGATTATAGCGAGTGGGATGCGACGTTCGCGGCGCCGATGACGGCTGTGGTGCCCGCGGAGATGGGCGGCCTGCGCCTCGATCAGGCGCTCGCGCGGCTCTTTCACCAATACTCGCGAAATCGCCTGCAGGATTGGCTGCGCGCCGGGCACATCACGGTCGATGGCCGGAGCGCTGCGGCGCGCATGCCGGTGACCGGCGGTGAAAAAATTTCAGTCGCGCCGCCGCGCGCTGTGGGCACGGCGCCGCGCGCGCAGCGCATGCGGCTCAAGATCGTGCACGAGGACGCGGCGCTCATCGTCATCGACAAGCCGGCCGGCCTGGTGGTGCATCCCGGTGCGGGCCAGCCCGACCGCACGCTGATGAACGCGCTCCTCGCGCATGCGCCGGAGCTTGCCGCCGTGCCGCGCGCCGGCATCGTGCACCGTCTCGACAAGGACACGAGCGGGCTTCTGGTGGTCGCGAGGACGGTCGAGTCGCAAACCTCGCTCGTAAAGCAACTCGCCGAGCGCACCGTGCGGCGCGTCTATCTCGCGCTCGTGCAGGGCGATCCGCCGGCAAGCGGCACCATCGACGCGCCCGTCGGCCGCGATGCGAAGCTGCGTACGCGCATGGCGGTCACGCATCGCGGCAAGCCCGCACGCACGACCTACCGCGTGCTCGAGCGCTTTGGCCGCGCCGCTTTGGTCGAATGCCGTCTCGAGACCGGGCGCACGCATCAGATCCGGGTGCACTTCCAGCACATCCGTCATCCGCTCATCGGCGATACGGTGTATCGGCGCGGCACGCGGCACGGCATTGCCTTTCCGCGCCAGGCGCTGCATGCGGCCGAGCTCACGCTGCAACACCCGACGAGCGGCGAGGTCATGACGTGGCGCGCGCCCGTGCCCCGGGACTTAAAAACCCTGCTCGGCGAGTTGCGCGCGTGCGAGATCTGATCGAGCCCGATTGGCCCGCGCGCGTCGGCGCGCTCGTCACCACTTCGGCAATGGGCGACATGGCGACCGAGGCGGCGCGCGCGCGCCTTCGCACGCTGCTGCCTGCGGAGCCGCGCTGGTTGCATCAGGTGCATGGCACGCGGGTGGTCGACGCGGAGGGCGTCGCGGGCGGTGAAAAGGCCGATGCGTCGGTCGCGCGCACCCGCGGCACCGCGTGTCTCGTCAAAATCGCCGACTGCATGCCGGTGCTTTTCGCCGATGAAGCGGCGCGCGTGGTCGGGGCCGCGCATGCGGGCTGGCGCGGGCTCGCGGGCGGCGTGCTCGAACGTACGATCGACGCGATGCGCACACCGCCGGAGGAGCTTTACGCCTGGCTCGGTCCGGCGATCGGTCCGCGCGTCTACGAAGTGGGCGAAGATGTGCGCGCCGCGATCGGCGCGCCCGGCGATGCGTTCGTGCCCAGGCGCCCGGGGCACTGGCTGCTCGATCTCTATGCCGTGGCGCGCGATCGATTGAAGGCGCACGGCGTGAAACGCATCTACGGTGGCGGCTACTGCACGTATAGCGAGCGCCAGCGCTTCTTTTCGTATCGCCGCGATGGCGATCAGCGGCGCATGGCCGCAGCCGTCTGGCTGCTCTAGAATCCCGAGCCCCATGACGCTCGGCTGGATCCTCGCCGCGAGCATCGCCGGCGGCACGCTCTCCGCCGCGCTCGCCGCGTTTGCGCTCTATCTGCGCGCGAGCTGGATGCCGATCCTTGTGTCGTATGCGATCGGCGCGCTGCTCGGCGCCGCGTTCCTCGAGGTGATCCCGCACGCCTTCGAAATCGGCACGCCGCGGGACGCGGGTATGGGCATCCTCGCCGGCATTTTCGGCTTCTTCGTGCTGGAGAAGCTCCTCTTGTGGCGGCACTGCCACACCGAGAATTGCGAGGTGCACGATCCGAATGCGCACGTGCACGACCACGGAAGAAGCGGCGCGCTCATCATGGTCGGCGATACGGTGCACAACTTCGTCGACGGTGTGCTGATCGCCGCCGCCTTCCTGCAGAGCACGGAGCTCGGCGTGATCGCGGCGCTCGCAATCATCGCGCACGAGATACCGCAGGAAGTCGGGGATTTCCTGATCCTGCTCCATTCAGGCTACACACGCGGCCAAGCGCTCGCGGTCAATCTGCTCTCGTCCACCGCCACGATCTTCGGCGGCGTGCTCGGCTTTTATGGCCTCCAATATGTGGGCGCCTGGGAAGGCGCGCTCCTCGGACTCGTCGCCGCGAGCATGATTTACGTGGCGGTGGCCGACTTGATCCCTGGTTTGCACCGGCGGCCCGAGCTTCGCGATACGGCCTCGCAAGCCCTGCTGATAGCGCTCGGCATCGGCAGCATTGCGGCGGTGCGTATGCTGCTCGCGCACTGAGGTAAAAAGACTACGGTTCAGTAGGTTATTCGGTATTTGACGCCACGGGTTGTGCGTCGCAAAATCGACCCGGGATGCAAGCCCCCGGCTCTCCAGATGCGCTTCTCGCGGCCATCGCGCAGTCCGGTAATGCAGTGACCCAAGGCTGGATGCGGCTCTTCGGCTCGGCGCCGCAAATGGAACGCAACAGCGCCTTGCAAGCCGCGTATCTCGAGCAGCAGGCGAAGCTCTGGACTTCGCTCCTCGCAGGCCGCAGCGAGTCGCTGGTCGCCGACGATGACCGCCGCTTCACCGCGCGCGAATGGCGCGAAAACCCTTACTTCAATTATTTGCGCCAGTCGTACCTGCTCGCGGCGAGCTACATCGAGCAGATGATCGACAGCGCGCCGCTCGAGCCCGCGCAAAAGGAGCGCGCGCGCTTCGCCGCGCGCCAATGGATCGACGCCATGTGCCCGGCGAATTTTCCCGCCACCAATCCGGTGGCGCTGCGCGAAGCGCTGGAGAGCAAAGGCGAAAGCCTGACGCGCGGACTCGCCAATCTGGTGGCCGACGCGCAGAGGGGCCGCATCAGCCAAACGGACGAAAGCGCGTTCGAGCTCGGCCGGAACATCGCCACGACGCCGGGCGATGTGGTGTTCGAGAACGATCTCATACAGCTCATTCAGTATCGTCCGCGTACCGACGAAGTGGCGAAGCGTCCGCTCGTCATGATTCCGCCGTGCATCAACAAGTACTACATCCTCGATCTGCAGCCGGAGAACTCGTTCGCGGGTCACGCCGTGGACGAGGGCAATACCGTGTTCATGCTTTCCTGGCGCAACGTTGGCGCCGAACAGGGGCATTACGGCTGGGACGACTACCTCGAGCTCGGCGTCTTCACGGCGCTGCGAATCGCCCGCGAGATCGCCAAAGCCGATAGGGTGAACGCGCTCGGCTTTTGCGTCGGCGGCACGCTCCTTGGCGCCGCGCTCGGCGTCATGGCGGCGAAAGCCGACGACTCCGTGGCGAGCGCCACCTTGCTTGCGGCGATGCTCGACTTCTCCGACACCGGGGCGATCGGCCTCTTTGTAGACGAAGCCTCGGTCGCGGCGCGTGAAGCCACCATCGGCAAGGGCGGCATCCTTCCGGGGGCCGATCTCGCGTTCGTCTTCTCGAGCCTGCGTGCCAACGATCTCATCTGGCCGTACGTGGTCAACAACTACCTCCTCGGCGGCAAGCCCGCGGCCTTCGATCTTCTCTACTGGAACTCGGACAGCGCGAACCTGCCGGGCCCGATGTACTGCTATTACGTGCGCAACGCCTATCTCGAAAATAAGCTCGCCGTTCCCGGCGCGCTTACCAATTGCGGCGTGCCGCTCGACTTGGGCAAGGTCAAGCTGCCGATGTTTGCGCTCGCGACGCGCGACGATCACATCGTGCCGTGGCGCTCGGCGTACCGCACGGTTCATCTTCTCGGCGGCAAGGACAAGACTTTCGTGCTCGCCGCAAGCGGTCACGTCGCGGGCGTCGTCAACCCGGCGACCAAGAATCGGCGCAGTTACTGGACCGGCGCCCCCTATCTCGACGATGCCGATGCGTGGCTCGCGCAGGCCTCGGAGCACAAAGGAAGCTGGTGGCAGCGCTGGTCGCAGTGGCTCGAGCGCCATGGCGGCGGCAAGCGCAAAGCGCCCGCGCGCCCGGGAAACGCGAAATACCGGACGCTCGAGCCCGCGCCGGGGCGCTACGTGCGCGAGCGCGTCGTTCACTAGGAGAAGCGAATGGAAGAGATTTATATCGTCGGCGCAGCGCGCACTCCCATCGGCAAGTTTGCCGGCACCCTTGCGAAGACGCCCGCCGCCGACCTCGGCGCGCTCGTCATCAAGGAGGTGCTGAAGCGCGCCGGCGTGAAGCCCGATCAGGTTTCGGAAGTCATCATGGGCCAGGTGCTGACCGCCGCCGTTGGCCAGAATCCCGCGCGCCAGGCGGCGATGAAGGCGGGGCTGCCGCACATGATTCCGGCGATGACCATCAACAAGGTCTGCGGCTCGGGCCTCAAGGCGGCAATGCTCGCCGCACAATCGATCGCCAACGGTGACTCCGACATCGTCGTCGCGGGCGGCCAGGAGTCGATGAGTCTCGCGCCGCACGCGTTGAACGGCTCGCGCGACGGCTTCCGCATGGGTGACGCGAAGCTCGTCGACACGATGATCGTCGATGGCCTGTGGGACGTCTACAACCAGTACCACATGGGCGTCACCGCCGAGAACGTGGCCAAGGAATACGTGGTGACGCGCGAAGACCAGGACAAGTTCGCCGCCGCGAGCCAGAACAAGGCCGAAGCCGCGCAGAAGGCGGGCAGGTTCGCCGACGAGATCGTCACCGTCGAAGTCCCCTCGCGCAAGGGCCCGGTCCTCTTCAAGGACGACGAGTATCCGCGCCACGGCACGACCGTGGATGCGCTCGCGTCGCTCAAGCCCGCATTCGACAAGGCGGGCAGCGTGACCGCCGGCAACGCCTCGGGCATCAACGATGGCGCGGCCGCGGTGGTGGTCGCCTCAGCGCGCAAAGTAAAGGAACTCGGACTGCGCCCGCTCGCACGCATCAAGGCGTTTGCCTCGGCGGGCGTCGATCCCAAATACATGGGCATGGGCCCCGTGCCGGCCTCGAAGCGCTGCCTCGCGCGCGCCGGCTGGGAGCCGAAGGATCTCGATCTCATGGAGATCAACGAGGCCTTCGCGGCTCAAGCGATCGCGGTCAACCGGCAGATGGGCTGGGACACCGCGAAGGTAAACGTGAACGGCGGCGCGATCGCGCTTGGCCATCCGATCGGCGCCTCCGGCTGCCGCATCCTGGTGACGCTGCTTCACGAGATGGGCAAGCGCGACGCGAAGCGCGGGCTTGCGTCGTTGTGCATCGGTGGCGGTATGGGCGTGGCCCTGGCCGTCGAGCGTTCATAAAAAGGAAGGCACATGGGCAAACAAGGAGAAGTGATCGAACCGAGCGTCGAGCAGGAGATCTGGCGCGATAGATCGCGGCCGATCATTCCGCGCATCGTCTTCGTCTCCGGCGGCATGGGCGGCATCGGCAGCGCCCTCTGTCGCCGGCTCGGCCAGACCGGCCACACGGTAATTGCCGGTTGCTTGCCGGGCTACGAGAAAAAGGACGAGTGGCTCGCGCAC
>JBHELS010000414.1:0-7968 GCA_046263015.1 Burkholderiales bacterium
GCGGACTCGACCGTCTCGCAAGAGCGGTCGAAAACGCGCATATAGGAGAGCGGGCCGCTCGCGCGCGAGCGGGTGCCTTTCACCTCGGCGCCCTTCGGGCGAATGGAAGAGAAGTCGTAGCCGACGCCGCCGCCCCGGCGCATGGTCTCCGCCGCTTCGAGAAGCGCGGTGTAGATGCCGGGACGGCCGTCGACCACTTCGGAGATGGAGTCGCCCACCGGCTGCACGAAGCAGTTGATGAGCGTCGCCTGGAGCTGCACGCCGGCCGCGGAATTGATGCGCCCGGCCGGAATGAAGCCGTCGTTTTGCGCCTGAAGGAAGCGCCGCTCCCAGTGCGCGCGGCGCTCGTCGGTTTCGACCTCGGCGAGCGCGCGGGCGACGCGCCGACGCACCTCGTCGACGCTCGATTCGTTGTTCTTTGCGTACTTCTCGAGCAGCGTGTCGCGGCAGATTTCCTGCGCGGGAGTGGATATGACAGTGGTGTCCATTTGACCGGATGGGTTACTGGATAATCATACAGTAGTGGACGGCCGCCACGCTAGGCGGCCGGGTTCGAAATCATCCCGCCTGGGGGGCGGGTGCCTCCTCTTCGACGCCGTTCACCGGCGCTTCCGCGGCGCGGCGGGCCTTCTTCAAGAGATCCGCCACGTCGGCGTGTCCCATGCGCAGCGCGAGCTCGACCGGCGTGTCGCCCTCGGTCGTCGTCATGGCCGCGTCGGCGCCGTTTCGCAGCAGGAGCTCGATCATCGGCACGTTGCCCTTCATCGCCGCATAGGCGAGCGGCGTATAGCCGTTGTCGTGATGGAAATTCGGATCGAAGTTCATCGCGAGCACCTGCTGCGCATAGCCGACGTTGTTCTTCTCGATGGCGTAGAAGAGGGCGCGCACGCCTTCGCGGCTCTTTTCCTTCGGCCGCGGCTCGAGCCCCGTGGGCAGCAGCTTCACGAAGTAGTTGATGGCGCCGACGCCGATCAGTGCCACCAGCGCGAGGATGATCGGCACGCGTGAGACGTGCAGCCCCTCCGCGATCTGCTCGGGCATGTTGGCGCCGGCGATGAGCAGCACGACCGCCACGAAGAGGCCGAACTTGAGATAGAGGAAGAGCCCGACAATCACGGCGATCGCGAGCACCGCGATGAGTGCGCTGCGGCTCATGCCGAGCGTGGCGTCCACGGTGTCGTGCGGCAGGTTGGCGAGCACCGCCGTGACGGTAATGAGGCCCATCAGGATCAGCTCGCGAATGCGCAGCCTGGTCAGAAAATCGAGCCGTTCCTTCTCCGCGGCCATCGTGTTCCCCCCTTGTTTGAGCGCATTTTCGGGCTTTGCAGCGGGGCCTTCAAGCTAAAATTCCGACCGGCATGTCCAAGGCCTTCGTCAAGGAAGACGCGGACTCGGGCGAAGAGATCGAAGGCGCGGAAACCAAGGCGCCGGGCGGCAAAAATTACATCACGCCGGAGGGCTTCGCCCGCTTGCAGGCGGAAAAGAAGCAGCTGCTCGAGCTCGAGCGCCCGGAAGTCGTGAAGACGGTCGCCTGGGCCGCCTCGCTCGGCGATCGCTCGGAGAACGCCGATTATCTGTACGGCAAGAAGCGGCTGCGCGAGATCGACCGGCGCGTGCGTTTTCTCATCAAGCGCCTCGAGTCGGCCGAGATCGTCCATTCGTCGGGCCGCGATACCGACCAGATCTTCTTCGGCGCTCGGGCGCGCGTAAAAGCCGCCGGAGGCGAGCGCGTGGTGCGCATTGTCGGAATCGACGAAGTCGATCCGGCGAAGGGCGATGTCTCCTGGATCTCGCCGATCGCGCGCGCACTCCTCAAGGCGCGCGCCGGCGACCGAGTTCGCCTGCACACCCCCGCCGGGGAGGAAGAGCTCGAGATCCTCGAGGTCGACTATCCGTGAGCTGGCTCAAGGAGTTTCGCGAGTTCGCGGTCAAGGGGAACGTCGTCGATCTGGCGGTGGGCGTCATCATCGGCAGCGCGTTTGGCAAGCTCGTCTCCTCGCTCGTCGCCGACATCATCATGCCGCTCATCGGCATCCTCGTGGGTGGCGTCCATTACGAGGATCTGGTGATCGAGGTCGGCGACGCGCAGATCACCTACGGCAAGTTCATCCAGAACGTCATCGATTTCCTGGTCATCGCGTGGGTCATTTTCCTGATGGTGAAGGTCATCAACCATTTCCGCCGCAAGGACGAGAAGCAGCCGCAGGCGGCGCCGCCGGCGCGGCAGGAACAGCTCCTTGAAGAGATCCGCGATCTGCTGAAGAAGGGGTAACTATTCGTCTAGCGCTTGAAGTCGCCGGCAAGAACGAGGGATAGCTTCGCCGGATCGACGTACTTCGCAAGCGCGGCGTTCACCTGCGCGGGCGTGAGAGCCGCGATTCTCGATTCGAGGTCGATGTCCCACGCGAACGTGCGCCCGAGATAAAGATAGGAGGCGATGCGGCTCGAGAGCGCGCGGTCCTGCGTGCGTGCGAGACGGCGCGCCTCGAGGAGGCCTTTCTTGCCGGTGTCGAGCTCTTCGGCGCTGAAGCCTGCTTTGACCGCGCGCTCGATCTCCTCGCGGATCGCTTTTTCGACGCGCTCGCGATTCTGGGGCGCGAAGATTGCGGAGACGCGAAAGCTCGCGACCTGGTCGAACGGGCTTGCGCTGAAGCTGGTGTACGTGCTGTAGGAGAGTCCCTCCTTCTCGCGCACCCGCGCCGGGACGCGCGCGCTCGACGTGCCGCCGAGGAGATAGTTCGCAAGCAGCAGCGCCGGGAAATCGGCATCGTCGTCGCGCATCTTCACGTTCTCGCCGCCGCGCAGAACGGCGTTCGCCTTGTCTGGCGTCGCGAGCGCATCCTCGAGCGGCGGGCGATCGAAGTAGCGCGAGGGCACCCGCTTGAAGGGATGGGGCGTGCGCCAGTCGCCGAAGAGCTCCTGCACGGCGGCGCTCAGCGCGTCGGGATCGAATTCCCCCACGGCGGCGAAGTCGGCGCCGCTCGCGCCGACGAGCTCCCGGTAGCACTTCTGCGCGTCGCCCAGGGTAGTCTTGCGGATCCAGGAAATACGCTCTTCCAGCGTCGGCGTGTAGTTGCGATGTCCGACGGGATACGTCTCGAGATGGCGCGTCAGCCGCACGTCGGCCTTGACTGCCGGATCGGAGAGCTGCGCCTGCGTGCCGGTCAGGGCGGTGCGCTTCAGCTCCTCGAACTCCGCCGGCGGGAACGCGGGCTCGCGCAACGCCTCGCCGACGAGGCGCAGCGCCGCCACCAGGTTTTCGCCGCGCGCCTCGATGCTCGCGCCCTCCGTGCTGACGAAGACGCGCGCATTCAGCTTGTCGAGTGCCTCCTTGAACTCGGCGCGCGTTTTTCGCTTGGTGCCGCGCGCGAGCATTTGGCCGGCGAATTCGCACGCCACTTCGCGGTTCATGAGCGCCTGCTCGTCGCCCCAGTGCAGCGTGAGATTCGCGACCGCGCGGCCACCGCGCGTCTGCTTCGGAAGGAGCGCGACGTTGATGCCGTTCGCGAGCGTGCGCCGCTGCAGACGCGACTCGATGTTCTGCGGCGAGGGATCGAAGGCTTCGCCGAGGCGCACGCGTTCGCCGCCCGTGTAATTCTCGAGCGCTTTCGCGACATCGGGCGGCGGCGGGATCTCGGCGCGATCGGGGTGCTCGGTGGGCCGGAACTCGCCCAGCACCAGGTTCGAGCGCTTGAGGTAATGCTCGGCGACCCGCTGCACGTCGGCGACGCTGACCTTTCGCAGCTGGTCGCGATAGAGAAAGAAGAGCCGCCAGTCGCCGATCGCGGCATTTTCCGCGAGCGCGCTAACGAGCAGATTCGAATCGAGCTGCGCGCGCTCGATGTCGTTCAGTAGCCGGGTCCTCGCGCGCTCGAGCTCCTCGGAGGTGATCTTCTCCTTGGCCACGCTATCGAGGACGCCGAGCAGCGCCTCGCGGGCACGAGTGAGATCCATATCCTTCGCGAGCTGCGCGCCGAAGTACATGTAGCCCGGATCGTGCAGCTGCCGCTCGGCGCCCCAGATGCTCGAGGCGAGGCCCTTCTGCACGAGCGCGCGGTGCAGCCGCCCGGTCGGCGTGTCGCCCATGATCTGCACGAGGACATCGAGCGCCGGATAGTCGGGGTGGCTTCCGGCCATCGCTCGGAAGAGCGCCACAACTAGCTGCTGGTCGCCGACCCGCTCGAGCACCACCGAGCGCTCGCCGTCTTGCGTCGGCTCCTCGGTATAAAAACCAGGCAGCGTTCGCGCGGGCTTGGCGATCGCGCCGAAGTGCTCGGCGACGAGCCCGAGCGCGCGCGGCTCGTCGAAGCGGCCGGCGATGAGGAGCACCGCGTTGTCCGGTTGATACCAGAGGCGATAGAACGCCTGCAGCTTGTCGATCGGCACTTTCTCGATATCGGAGCGCTGGCCGATGATCGGGTTGCCGTAGTTGTGCCAGGCGAACGCGAGCTGCTGCATGCGCTGGAAGAGGACGCTGCCCGGGTTGTTCTCCCCCAGCTCGAACTCGTTTCGCACCACCGTCATCTCGGCGTCGAGATCGGCTTTCGAGACGCGCGAATTGACCATGCGGTCGGCTTCCATGGCGATCGCCCAGTCGAGGTTCTCGGGCGCCGCCGAAAGCGTCTCAAAATAGGTGGTGCGATCGTTGGAAGTCGTGCCGTTCCAGCGCGCGCCGCGGCGCGTGAGCTCGCCCTTGACGTCCGGGAAGTGCGATGAACCCTTGAAGAGCAGGTGCTCGAGGAGATGCGCCATGCCCTTCTCGCCATAGCCCTCGTGGCGCGAGCCGACCAGGTAAACGATGTGCACGGTGATGGTGTCGGCGCTCGGATCGGGGATGGTGAGCAACTTCAGCCCGTTCGCCAGACGGTACTCGCTGACCCCCTCGATCGAAACGACGGCTTGCGGCAGCTCCGCCGCAAGCGCGACGAGCGCGAAAAGGAGAAGAAGCGTCGCGGCGACGAATCGTTTCAAGCGAGCCGGTGGAAAGTGAAGCGCGGCGAAAACCCGCAGGATGGTAGCGAAGCCGGGACCGGAGCGCCAGCTAATGCGATTGCGACAACGCGTCCGGCGAGTCGTTCATCGGCGAACGCGATTTTTCCCGACGCTTAGCTGCGCTGCTCGCGGATGCAGGCCCTCAGCTCTTCGCCGCGCTTATCCTTGCAAGCTTCGCGGATCTTCTCGCGCCGCGCCATGCCGGCGCGCACTTCGGCCTCGCAGCGCGCGGCGTCTTTTGCCTCGCCGCAGCGCTCCTTCACCAGGCAGTCGCTGCGCTCCGCGCCCTGTTTCCCTTCGCAGGCGGCGCGCACGCTTTTCGCCTTGTCTCGCAGCTGCGAGACCCGCTGCTCGCACGCCTTCGGATCCTTCGCCTGTGCGCACATCTCGTGCGTCATGCACTGGGCGTGCTCCGCGCCCTCACGCCCGGCGCACGCTTTTTGCGCCCGCTCGTGCGCCGCGGCGAGAGCCTCGCGCCGCTCTTCGCAGGCTTTCGGATTTTGCGCGCGCGTACAGTCGAAGCGTTCGGCGCCTTTGGGCGCCTGCGCATGGGCGAGCGGCGCCGAAACGGCAATCAGGACGGAAAAAAAAGCGGCGATCCTTTTCATCGGTGCTCCTTCGGTCGGTACTCGCCATAACGCGCCGCAAACCCGCCGCGCCGACCCGAAGGTGTAACCGTTTGTTTCAGGGGAGCTGCTTCAGCATCGTCGCGGCATCGGAGACTTCGAACTTGCCGGGGGCCTCGACGTTCAGCTGTTTCACGACGCCGTTGTCGACCAGCATAGAGAAGCGCTGCATGCGCGTGCCCATGCCGCGCGCATTCAGGTCAAGCTCGAGGCCGAGCTTCTTCGCCCAGTCGGCCGAGCCGTCGGCGAGGAAGCGAATCTTGCCGAGGCCTTTCTGCTCGCGCGCCCAGTGCGCCATGACGAAGGCGTCATTGGTCGCGACGCACCACACTTCGTTCACGCCTTTTTTCTTAAGCTCGCCGAGGTTCTGCAGATAGCCCGGCACGTGCTTTGCCGAGCAGGTGGGTGTGAAGGCACCCGGAAGACCGAAAATGGCAACCTTCTTGCCCTTGACCGCATCGGCCACGTTCACTTCCTTGGGCGGCATCGCGCATTGCGTGCCGGAGTCGAATTCCGTGCTTTCCATGAGCTTGCCCTCGGGCAGGCGCTCGCCAACCTTGATGGTCATTCGCGATCTCCTATTGGGGGTCTTCGGACCGAGCCGTGAATAATACTTCGCGTGAGCGCGTGCTGGAAGGCGAGGTGCTCGCGCCCGAGAGCGAGGCGCAGCGCCGCGCGCGCGAGCGCCTGGCGTTCATCGCGTGGCTGCTCGACAGCTCGATTCCCATCCCCGGAACGCGCTTTACGATCGGCATCGATGCGCTCATCGGGCTGCTGCCGTTCCTCGGCAATCTGATCGGCGTGGTGGCCTCGAGCTACATCCTCACCGAGGCGCACCGCCTCGGCGTCGGGCGCACGATTCTCGCGCGCATGGCGTTCAACGTCGCGCTCGAGGGCGTGATCGGCATCGTGCCCTTCCTTGGCGACGCGTTCGACGCCGCGTGGAAAGCCAACATGAAGAACGTGCGGCTCCTCAACGCCTGGGCCGAGCGGCCGCGGGAAACACGCCGCGCGAGCGGGTTATTCCTCGCCGTGCTCGTTGTCGCGCTCGCCGCCTTCATTGCGCTTTGCGCCGCGCTCACCTATCTGCTGATCGCCGCGCTCCTCGGGTAGCATCCGCGCCATGCTCAGGTGGCTGCGGCCGCTCGCCGCGCTCCTTGCGCTCGCCACGGCGGCGATACTCGCCATCTCCGGGCCGGGCGTTCGCTTCGATCTCTTCTCCTATCGCACCGGCCTCGATCTCCTTCGCAACTGGAGCTTCTACGCCGCGCTCGCGACCTCGGCGGTGGCGCTCGTCGCGCTTCTCATTCCGAGCGTGCGTAAGGACGGCGCCGCGCTGCCTGCCGTGGCGTTCGTCGTTGCGCTCGGCGCGCTCTATCCTGCGCTTGCGTTCCAAAGCCGCGCGCGCGCGCATCCGCCGATCAACGACATCACCACGGATACGGACGACCCGCCGGGCTACATGACCAGCGCGCGGGCGTACCCCGGCGCGGCCATGGCGCGGCAGCAGCGCGCGACGTATCCGGACATCATGCCGGTGATGCTTTCCGTGTCCCGTACGCAGGCGTTTGCAAAAGCGCTCGCCGCCGCCGAGGCGATGGGGTGGGAAGTGGTCGGCCGCGATGCGGCCCAGGGCACGATCGAAGCCGTCGACAGCACCAAGTGGTTCGGATTCAAGGACGACATCGCGATTCGCGTGCGTGCCGCCGGGACCGGCAGTCGTGTCGACGTCCGGTCCAAATCGCGCGTCGGACGGGGCGACCTTGGCACTAATGCACAGCGCGTGCGCGCCTATGTCGAGCGGCTCAAGTGATTTCGGCGTACGCTTGCGGGCGTCGCAACAACCCGTAAAGGGGCCGACCATGAAAGCTATCGTTGCCTTGCTCGCCGCGGCGCTCGCCGCGGGGGCGGCCGCGCAAAGCGACAAACCCGCGGCCGAGCCGGCGAAGCCGGCCGCCGCTCAGGAGAACTCCGCGCCCGCTCAGGAGGCGAAGCCGGCGCCGAAGGCTGCGGCGAAAAAATCGACGAGCGCGGCGCGCCGCCACGAGGATGCGCGCCACTGCCTTGAGAAGCCGAACAACACCGAAATCATCAAGTGCGCAGAAGCGTATCTTTAGCCGGCGGCACGATGCGCGGCAGCCCTTCGGGCGGACGCGGCGCGGCTGACGAAAGATCCATCGGCACGTAGAAGTCGCTTTGCCCGCGACGCACGAGGAGGGCCAGATTGCCGCGGGCGTCCTCCGCCACAAAGCGCGTGAAGTCCTCGATTTTTCGCAGCCGCTGCTCATTCACCGCGTAGACGATGTCGCCGACACGCAATCCGGCGCGCTCGGCGAGCGCTCCCACCTTC
>JBHELS010000415.1:0-2568 GCA_046263015.1 Burkholderiales bacterium
CTCGAGATTCCGGGCCTGCATCTCGTCGTGGTGGAGAACACGCCGCAGGTCCACAACGCCATTGTCTGCACGCTTTGCTCCTGCTATCCGCGCGTGCTCCTCGGTATTCCGCCCGACTGGTACAAGTCGCGCAGTTACCGCTCGCGCATGGTGAGGGAGCCGCGCCCGGTGCTGGCGGAATTCGGCCTGCGCATCCCGGACGCGGTGCAAATCAAGGTGCACGACTCGAACGCGGACATGCGCTACATGGTGCTGCCGATGCGGCCGAAGGGGACCGAGGGCTGGGACGAGGAGCGGCTTGCCGGCATCGTGACGCGCGATTGCATGATCGGCGTCGCCCTGCCCGCCATCGCGGGTGGCTAAGCTCGCGCCGCTCGGCGCGGTAGCGCTCGGCGATTGCGCCGTCTACATCGAGTTCTCGAAGACCCTCGAGCTCGAAGTGAATTCGCTCGTCCAGCGCCTGGCGCGCATGGTGCATGCAAGGGCGCTGCCATGGGTGCGCGATGTGGTGCCGGCGCTCGGGGGCCTGGCGATCCATTTCGATCCCGATGATCCCGCCGTGTTCGGCGACGCGCTCAGCGCCTCGCTCAACGTGGTGAACGAGTGCCTGAAGCAGGGGTTGCCCAAGGACGAGGAGGCGACCCGCATCGTCGAGGTGCCGGTGTGCTACGAAGGCGAGTACGCGCCGGATCTGGCGGAGGTGGCGGCCGCGGCAAAGCTCACCGTAGAGGAGGCGGTTGCGCTGCACGCGCAAAGCGAGTTCCGCGTGCTGATGATCGGCTTTGCGCCCGGCCATCCCTATATGGCGGGCCTTGATCGCAAGCTCGCCGTGCCGCGGCGCTCGACGCCGCGCGCGATCGTGCCGGCCGGCTCGGTGGCCGTCGCGAACGACCAGAGCGTCGTCTACCCGTACGCGATTTCCGGCGGCTGGAACATCATCGGTCGAACGCCGCTCGCGGTGTTCGACGCCCATCGTGCCGAGCCGAGCCTCTTCGCCGCCGGTGATCGCGTGCGCTTCAAGCCGATCTCGCGTGCCCAGTTCGAGAAACACGCGAAATGACGATTCATGTGCTGCGGCCGGGGCTTCTGATGACGGTGCAGGACCTCGGCCGCCACGGGCATCAGCACGTCGGCTTGTGTCCGGGCGGGGCGATGGATCCGATCGCGCTCGTCGTCGCGAACGCGCTGGTGGGCAATGACGACCGCGCGGCGGCGCTCGAGATTACGGTGCTTGGCCCCGATCTGCAGTTCGATCGCGACACGCTCGTCGCGCTCGTCGGCGCCGAATTCGAAGCCGACATCCCGCTCAATCGGCCGGTACTGGTGGCGGGCGGCTCGCGGCTTTCCATAAGTCGCGCCGAGCGCGGCGCGCGTGCCTATCTCGGGGTCGCGGGCGGCATCGCCGTTCCCGAGGTGCTCGGCAGCCGCAGCACCTATTTGCCGGGCGGCTTCGGCGGTCTCGAGGGAAGGGTGCTGAAGCGCGGCGATGCGCTCGCGCTCGTCGAGAACTCGGAGGCGCTCTCGCGCGAGCGCTTCGAGCGCCTGAAGCGAAAACGCGGCTCGAGCGTGCCGTGGTCGGTGCCTTCCTTCACCGTGCCCGACCGCGAGCCGATCGTGCTGCATGCGATCGACGGCGAGCATTTCGGTGAGTTCGAAGCCAACATGCAGCGCGTGTTCTTCGACACCATCTGGCGTGTCTCGCCCGACTCCAATCGCATGGGCTACCGCCTCGGCGGCGCGACCCTCGCGCGGGCGAAGAACGAGGAGATCATCTCCGGCCCGACCTGCCTCGGCAGTGTCCAGGTGCCGGCGAACGGCGTGCCGATCGCGCTCATGGCGGACCACCAGACGACGGGCGGCTATCCGCGGATCGCCGAGATCGCCTCGGCCGACGTGCCGCGCCTTGCGCAAATCGCCCCCGGAGGCACTTTGCACTTCGCGCGCTGTGGGCTCGACATGGCCGCGGAGCTGCGCAAGGACGCGAAGACTCGGCTGGAGACCGCGCTGCGCGGCATCGCCTGGGAATACGGCCAGTAGAATCCGTACTGGGTACGTAATACGGCCCGCCGATCAACCTTTCGAAATAATGACGTACTTGGTACCGAATCCCGCATGAAGCGCATCGATCTCAACTGCGACATGGGCGAGAGCTACGGCGCCTGGAAGATGGGCGCCGATAGCGAGGTGATGCCGCATATCAGCTCCACCAACATCGCCTGCGGCTTTCATGGCGGCGATCCGGCGACGATAAGAAAGACGGTGCAACTCGCCGTCGATCACGGCGTCGCGATCGGCGCACATCCGTCGCTGCCCGACCTGCAGGGGTTCGGCCGGCGCGCGATGAGGATCTCGCCGCAGGACATGTATGACCTCGTGGTCTACCAGGCGGGCGCGGTGGAGGCGTTCGCTCGCGCGGCAGGCGGCCGGCTGCATCACATCAAGTGTCACGGCGCGCTCTACAACATGGCGGCGAACGACGAGCAACTCTCGCAAGCGATGGTGCGCGCGGCGAAGGATTTGGGCGTGATGCTCTACGTCCTCTCGAAGAGCAGGAACCACGAGGTCGCC
>JBHELS010000416.1:0-8538 GCA_046263015.1 Burkholderiales bacterium
CGCGCGTTCCCAGTCCGGGTTGTCGCCCATCGCGCGGCCGAAGCCGGCTTCGCCCTCGAGGATGTCGAGCGAGCCGGTCACGCCTTCGCGCGCCGCAAGCGCCGCGGTGACGCCCGCTTCCGCCGCGCGCCCCGCATGCAAGGGCTTGGACATCGAGTCCATGCGAAACGCCTGCTGCAGCGCCGCGGCGAAGGTCGCGACGGTGGCGAGCGCATGCGCGAATTGGCGCTCGTCGACCTGCAGGACTTCGGCGGCCGCGGCCGCAGCGCCGAAACAGCCGATCGTGCCGGTGTTGTGCCAATAGCGGTAATGCGCGCGGCCCATCGCCGCGCCGATGCGCGTCGAGATCTCGTAGCCGACGATCACCGCGCGCAGGAAGTGCGGCCGCTCGAAGCCGAGCGCGTGCGCCGCGGCGATGGTCGGCGCGCCGGGATGATAGATGCCGTCGCGATAGATGTCGTCGACTTCGACCGTGTGCGCCGCGGCGCCGTTGATGAGCGCAAGCGTGCGCACGCTCTCGTCGGGGATTGCGCGCTTGAGCAGGGTCGCGGGCGGCACGACGAGCCCCGGATAGAGCGCGGCATGCCAGTCGATGACCGCGCGGCGCGCGTGATGCGCCACTTCGCCGGCGATCGCCTCGCGGCGCCAGGCGCACGCCCAGGCGGCGTAGCGTTCGACGACGTGCATCAAGTCTTGTAGGAGGGATCGAGCCGATCGGCGAGCCGCCGCATCGCCGGCCACTCGAGAAGCCCCATCGGCCGGCGCACCTCGGGACGATAGAGATGCGCGGTCTTCTCGACCACCGCCGCCGGCGGCACGAGCACGCGGTCGTTCGCCGCCTGCGCCATCAATTGCGTGCGGCAGGCGCGCTCCAGGCGATAGGCATTGTTGAACGCCTCCGCCACCGTTCTGCCGAGCGCGAGCGTGCCGTGATTGCGAAGCAGCATCACTTCAGCGTCGCCCAGGTTTTTCAAGAGCCGGGCGCGCTCATCGGTCTCGAGCACCACGCCCTCGTAGTCGTGGTACGCGACTTGGGCGAAGCGCATCGCGGTCTGCGTCATCGGCAGCAAACCTTTTTCCAGCGACGCGACCGCCATGCCGGCGAGCGAATGGGTGTGGATCACGCCGTGGATCTCGGGCTTCGCCTCGTGGATTGCGCCGTGGATCACGAAGCCGGCGAGGTTGAAGGTGTAGTTGAGGCCCTTCGGCCAGTCCGGCTGCCACAGGACATCGCCTTCAAGATTCACCTTGACGAGCGCCGAGGCGCAGATTTCCTCGTACAGCAGGCCAAAAGGATTCAGCAAAAATTCTTCGCTGCCCGGGATGCGCGCCGAGATGTGGTTGTAGATCAGGTCGTCCATGCCGAAGTGGCGCACGAGCCGATAGGCGCAGGCGCAGTCGACGCGCGCCTGCCATTCGGCGGCGCTCACCTTGCCCTCGAGCGACTTGAAGCGCAGCGGCGGATAGTCCCGGTCGGGCGTAAGTTCGGGATAGTGCTTCCGGAGATCCGACGGCTCGGACGTGCTCATGCGCGCAATTTACCTTGGTTTTTTGGAACAATAAGTAACAACTTGGAACAGACGCGCGCTCCCGCCGCGCGTTGAATGCCGGTATGAAGACAACATTCGCTCTCCTCGCCGCTGCGTGCGCCGGCCTCGCCGGCTGCGTGGCGGTGCCGGTCGAACCCGGACCGGCCGTCTACGCGGCCCCGCCACCACCGCCGGTCGTGGTGGTCCGCCCGTATCGCTATTACGGCTACTACGGCGGACCGTACTGGCGCCGCGGCTGGCGCTAGAGCGCTCGGGCCGCGGCTAAGCACCGCGGCGAAACGCGGCGAGCGCTCGTCCGCGCGGGCGAAGCGCTCGGCGACAATGGCGCGTCGCGACCTCGCGCGCCACGCAATGACCAAGCTCGAAGACCGCGCCTTCGTGTGGCTGCTTGTCGCAGTCTCGATCGCCTTCGCCTGGATCGTGTGGCCGTTCTTCGCCGCGGTGCTCTGGGCGACGGTGTTCGCGGTGGTCTTCATACCGCTGCAGCGCTGGCTCCTGCGGCGGCTCGGCCCGCGGCCCAACGCCGCCGCACTCCTATCGCTTCTCATCATCCTCGTCATCGTCGTGCTGCCGCTCCTCGGCGTCGGCGCGGCGCTCATCGACGAGACGGCGGCGGTCTATCGGCGCCTCGAGGCGGGCGAGTTCAACGTGCGCGCTTATGTGCAGCAGGCATGGGACGCGGCGCCCGCCTGGGCGCGAAGCGCGCTCGAGCGGTTCGGACTCACGGACTTGGCGGCCGTGCAGGCGCGGCTCAGCACTTTTCTTACCCAGGCGAGCAAGCTCATCGCCACGCAGGCGGTCAATGTCGGCCAGAACATCTTCGAGTTCGTGGTCGGGCTTTTTGTCATGCTTTATCTCCTCTACTTCCTGCTGCGCGACGGCGAGCGACTCGTGAAGAGCATCCGCCGCTCGATGCCGCTCGCGTCGAAACGCGAGGAGGCGCTCTTCGAGAAGTTCACCGTGGTGGTGCGTGCCACCGTGAAAGGCAATGTCGTCATCGCGCTCATCCAGGGCGCGCTCGGCGGATTGATATTCTGGGTGCTCGGCATCGACGCGGCGCTTTTCTGGGGCGTGGTGATGGCGCTCTTTTCGCTCCTGCCGGCAGTCGGCACGGCGCTTGTCTGGATACCCGCCGCGCTTTACTTCTTCGCTACCGGCGCGGCGTGGAAAGGGGTGGTGCTCGTCGCCTTCGGCATCTTCGTGATCGGACTGGTCGACAACTTCCTGCGGCCGATGCTCGTCGGCCGCGACACGAAGATGCCCGACTACGTGGTGCTGATATCGACCCTCGGCGGCATCGCCCTTCTCGGCATGAATGGCTTCGTCGTCGGGCCCATCATCGCCGCGCTCTTCATCGCCGCCTGGGACCTCGCCGCCGAAAGCTCTTCCTGACGTTCTTTTAAGAAGCGTGGCGTTTATGACGGCGAACGGCGCCCCGCTTTGCAAGAAAGCTGCAGGCGTCAGTTAGGCGCTAGCTTTGACCCGCAGACTGCCGTGCACCGAACACGGAGGCAGTATGCGCAACGCGCTTCAAAACGGAGCCGACGACCTGGAACAGAATTTTTCTTCGGCGCTCGACCGCTTCAACCGCCTGCCGAGCGCTGAAGAAGAGCGCGCCATGCGCCGCGAACTCATCGCCGGAATCGTGGGGCTCATCGTGGTGCTGGCCGTTATTGGCTGGGCTTTTACGCTCTAGGCGACACGCCTGCGACCGTGCTATCGAGCAGCGCGGCGAGCTGCTCGAATTCAACCGGCTTGCTGAAAAGATAACCCTGCATCTCCTCGCAGCGCAAAAGCCGCAGGATCTTCGCTTGTTCCTCCGTTTCGACGCCCTCGGCGACGACCTTTAGACGCATGGCGTGTGCGAGCGAAAGCATGGTCGAGACGAGCGTCATTGACGTCGGATCATCTTGCATCGATTTGATGAAAGAGCGGTCGATCTTCAGCGTCTGTATCGGCAACTTCGCGAGATAGGCGAGCGAGGAATAGCCGGTGCCGAAATCATCCATGGCGAGCTCGACGCCCAGCTCGCGCACCCTCTTCAGCTTCTCGATATTGGCCTCGAGATCGTCCATCAACAGACTTTCGGTGATCTCGAGGTCGATGCCGTGCTCGCCGCCGCCGAGCGCTTCCTCGACGATGGATACGAATCGGCGGTGACGCAGCTGCATTGCCGAAACATTGACGGCGATACGCGGCACTTTGACACCTCTCTCGAGCAGTAGCCGGCGGTCCCTGACCGCGCGGCTGATGGCCCAGGCGCCGACCGGCACGATAAGCCCCGTCTGCTCAAGCAAGGGAATGAATTGCAAAGGCGGCACCAGTCCGGCGTCGGGATCACGCCAGCGCATCAGCGCTTCGGCGCCGGTAATCTCGCCCGTTTGCAGGTTGACCTTGGGCTGATAGTGGAGGACGAATTGCTCGAGCTCCAGGGCACGGCGCAGCTTGTTCTCCAGCGCGAGCTTCTCCGATACACGCTCCGACATGCGCTGTTCATAGAAAAGGTATTGCTCGCCCGCCTGTTTCGCCTTCTTGAGCGCCGCCTCGCTGTTGCGGAAAAGGGTCTCGGCCTGCGTGCCGTCGTCGGGATAGACGGCAATACCCAATTTCGCCGCGATCTGCATTTCGGAATCCCCCATCGGGTAGGGAACACCGAAAAACTCCTTTAAGCGCTCCTCCATTCCCGTCGCGAGCTCTTCGACACTTGTCACATGCGGCAGGACCACGGCGAATTGATCGGCGCCGACCCGCGAGACCTGCAGCGGCGGGATGACCGCCGTTATCCGCTCGGCGACCTTGCAGAGCAGCGCATCGCCGGCTTGTCGGCCGAAGGTATCGTTTATTCGCTTAAAGCCTTCGATATCGACGACGAGAAGAGCGCACTTTCGCTGCGCCTGAGCGGCCGAAGCGAGCTGCTGTGCCAGCCGCTCATAGAAGAGCGTCCGGTTCGCGAGTTCGGTCAACGGATCGTAGTAGGCGAGATATTCGGCCGTCTCGCTTTTTTCGATGTGCTCGAGCGCAAATGTAATGTCGCCGGCGAGTTCGGCGAGAAGCCGCATTTCCTCCGCGTCGAAGTGCCCGGGCTCCGCGGCGTAAAGCGCGAAAACTCCGACCGCTTTGCCGTTCTTCACGAGCGGTATGGTGGCGAACGAGCCGATGCCGCGCGCCGCTGTATGGCGCTTCAGCCGCCCATGTCGTTGGCTATCTTGCGAGATGACGGGCGTCAGGCTACGAACCGCGCGCCCGACGAACCCAAAGTCGGGCCGTTTGGGGTCAGTCGATAGCGGGACATGGCTCAGATAGTCGCCGACATCTCCTGCGCAGGCGACTGGACCTACTCTGGTCTCGCTGTCATCGACGAGCCCCAGCCAGGCGATACGAAAGCCGCCGTTCTGAACCGCGATATTGCAGGCTTCCTTGTAGAGCGCCTCTCGATTACGCACACGCACGATGAGCGAGTTAATGCCGCTCAACATCGCATGGATGCGATTGAGGCGCTTGATGCGTCCCTCGGCCTCCTTGGAAGCGGTGATGTCCTGGATCGTGTTGAACCAGCGCGTGCGTCCGAGCGAATCGCCCCCGCCCGTTATGGGCTCCATCACCTGACGTAGGTATATCCACGTCCCGTCGCCGCGCCAGATCCGGTATTCGACTTCCGCGCGCTCTTGGTTCTCGCGCGCCTTGAGCGCCGTGGCACGGAAGAGCTCGCGATCAGCGGGGTGGACAAGATCGAGCCAGTTGCGCGTGCTCTTCACTACCTGCTCATCGTTGATGGCAAGAAGCCCAGGCAGCGTCTCCGACCACGATTCGAAGGAGCCGTCAGGCTTCGTGATCACATGGGCGAGATTCGCCATCAACTGCGCGCGGCGAAGGCCTTCGGCCTTTTCCCTGAGCGCACTCAACGAGGTGGCCTCCGACGCCGGGGAGGTGACCTTGACACCCGCGCGGGCCGTTTCGCCGACACCTTGCCGCGGGTTTGACTTGGCAGCCACGGGAACTTCGGACTTCCGGTTGTTATTGGTGCGTAAGTTTAGCGTCAGACGTGCGGCGCCTCTAATCGCCCGCTCGAGGATGTGAAAAAGTACCGCCCGGCTCCGCAACCCACTGAGGGCGTTACGGCTATATTTCGTCGCGTGAGCCGGCCCCTCGAGCGAAATGCGTTACGCCTCATCCAAGACATCGTGCGCGAGGCGACGGGATCGCCGCTCGCGCCCGAAGCGCGCACCCGCGTGGAGAGCGTGCTGCATGACCTCGCCAAGGGTGACCGGTCAGCCGCGGTCGGCCAGCGTTTCTCGCGGCGCGAAGTCTCGATCCTCTTCGCCGATCTGCGCGGCTTTTCGGCCATCGCCGCCACTCATCCCGTCGACGTGGTGGTCCATCTTCTCAACCGCTGCTTCGGCACCATGGTCGACATCATTGCGCGCCACTACGGGACGGTGGACAAGTTCATGGGCGATGCGGTCATGGTTATCTTCGGCGGCGATCCGGCCGCGCCTCGCGATCACGCGCGGCGCGCGCTTCTTTGCGCGGTCGAAATGCAGATCGCCATGGACAAGTTGCGCTCGCTTCATCGGCAGGAAAACGTGCCCGAGATGTTCATGGGCATCGGCATCAGCACGGGCAAGGTGATGTCCGGGCTGATCGGTTCGGACGCGTACCGCGCGTACACCATCTTCGGTGAAGAAGTGAACGTCGCAGCTCGTCTCGAGGCGCTGAGCTTGCGCGGCCAGATTCTCATGAGCGAGGCGACCTACGCTCATTGCCGGGACTTCGTTGCTGCAGGCGAGCCGACGGAAGTCCACGTCAAAGGCAAAGGCGAGCTCATGCGCGTTCGCGAAGTCCTCGGCATTCCCGGGCTTGGGAAAACCGTGCCGCGGCAGGACGTGCGCAAAAGCCCTCGCGTCGCCGTGCGGCTGGACCTCGACTATCGGGTGCTGGAGGGCAAGATCGTGCGGCCCGAGGTTTCGCGCGGCGTCATTCGCGACCTCGGGTACCACGGCCTACTCGCCGAATTGGCAGAACCTCTGCCGCGCCACGCAGAACTCAAGCTCGCTTTTCCATTACCCGCGCTCGCATACCGGGCGAGCGACATTTTCGCGCGCATCGTCTCAACCCGAAACGAGCACGGCCGAACCGTAGCCGGCATGGAGTTCACCTCGGTCAACGCCGAGACGGCTACCCACGTGCGCCTATTCGTGCAGATGCTGCTGCAAGCGGAACAGGGCATATCGGCTGAAGATGCGAGCGGCGTGCGAGAGCCGTCCGGCTCGCCCGCCTGACCCTATCTTGCGTGCCTCGCCGTCGTGAGCGCCGAGGCGCGCGGATATCGCTTTCCAGCCGAAAGACTTGCAGGCATCCACGATCATCTTGGAGCGCGACGTCTCACCTCGGGCTCGCGCCTCGGGGGTGATGCGGATCGAGGCCTGAGCTCCACGCGCTCTTTGCGATGTCGACCTGCTCCGACGGTGAAAGCGCGCGCGGCGTGAAGTGGAATGGGTGGCCAGCGTAGCATACGTCACGAACGTCGTTCGGCTGACTGTATGTGCAAGCAGGGCGACTACCCGCCGCAAGTTCACGGGATTTTGGTGCTCTATCATGGGGGTATCGCCAAAGGGGGCGATGAAACCACCACGGGAGGATAAAAATGAAAACCCTGCAAAGAGGCTTCACCCTGATCGAACTGATGATCGTGGTAGCGATCATCGGCATTCTGGCGGCGGTCGCGCTGCCGGCATATCAGGACTACACGGTGCGCGCCAAAATGTCGGAAGTGATACTGGCGATGAGCGCCTGCCGCACGTCGATCACCGAGGTCTACCAGACCGGTGGCACGGCGCCCGGGGCGGGCAATTGGGGTTGCGAAAGCGGCGTGGGTTCGAAATATGTGGCCGGGATCGCCACCGACGTGAACGGCAAAGTCACCGCGACGATTCAGGGCATCAACAATACCGTAAACACGAAGGCGGTCACGCTGGTTCCGCTCTTCAACGCCGGCGGCGGCACTATTCGGGCAGCCGTCGCTCAGGGTTCCCCTAATGACATGGGAAACGGTCTGTACGGTTGGCGTTGCGGTCTTTCGACCGACGGCACGACCCTCGACCAGAAATACCTGCCGGGCTCCTGCCGCGGCTCGTAACCGCCGTAGAATCGGCACAAGGCGCCTGCGGGCGCCTTTTCTTTTGCCGTGTCGCCGCTCGATGAGCTGGGCTAAGGCGCCCTACCGTAAACGTTCGTTCCCGAACGCCGCGGCAGTTAGTCGGCTTATATCTCCGAGGCAGCCCGCAGCCGCCGCCATTCCCAAGGCGGCGTTACCTGTGTATCGGACCAAAGGCCACGGCGCTCAATTCGCGCCTCGGTTGTATGGCATACAGCGGTGAGTTTTTCGGCGTGTATCGGGTGAACACCCAAGCCTAGCCACGGCGCACCTGTTCTGCATTCGCTTCGTAATTGCCGCAAGTAACACGACCGAGCGTCCGGCCGTAGCGGTCGCGGCCGTGTTCGATCACCCGGTTCGCCCTCATCGGCGCCCGCGGACTGCCGAACGCCGCGGTGCAGGGACTGAACGACGCGACGCGCAACTGGTGAGCGAGCCGGCGTTCAACGAGCGGCTCTTCGCTCTCGGCATGCGCGGCGAACCGACATGGCGAGTGCCTTGCGCCACATGCAGCGCGACGACACCGCAAAGTGGGCGAAGATGATCCGCGACACAGGGTGCGCGTGGAACAATAAGTAACAACTTGGAAGAGACGCGCGAGCGGCGCTTTGAATGCTCGCATGAACAACGCTCGCATCAGTCGCCGTAGCCCGGCGCAGCCTTGGCGGCTGCGTCGCCGTTCCGGTGCAACCGGGCGCGCCGGCCTCTACGGTGCACCATCGCCGCCTCCCGTGGTCGTGGTGGTCCGGCCGTATCGCTATTACCGCTACCACGCACCGTACTGCGCCGCGTCTCGCATTAGCGCGGGCGCCCGATCCTCGGCCGCGAGCGTAG
>JBHELS010000417.1:0-4066 GCA_046263015.1 Burkholderiales bacterium
GCGTCGCAGCGGTGACGAGGTCGAGCGCGGCTTCGTCACCTACCGCACCATGGCGGACCTGCGCTTCATGGATCCGGCGGTCGATCCCAACGACCGCAAGCCCCGCTGGTGCTACCTCGGAAGACCGGAGACGGCGAACACGGGGCCTGTGGGCATCGGCCGCTTCTCCACGTTGCGCGCCTGGCTCTCGCAGTGGTCGGTGGAAGATTCGAACGCTGACGGTCCGCGCTCCGCCGCGCAAATAACGGTGCCGCTATTGGCGATCGAGAACTCGGCCGACGATGCCGTGCCGCAGCCGCACGCGCGGATCATCCACGACGCCGCCGCGAGTCGGGACAAGACGTTTCGTGTCATCAAGGGCGCAACCCATTACTATCAGGGCCAGCCGGAGCTGCTCGAGGAGGCCGTGGCCACGTGCCTTGGCTGGATGGCGAAGCAGCACCTACTCGACTAATCATTCTGGGCAGGAGGAGGAAGATGAAGTTCATTGCAATGCTCGCCGCCGCGCTCGTCGCCGGGGCGGTTCAGGCGCAGGAAACGATCAAGATCGGCATCATCACCGACCGCGTCGGCGTCTCGAAGCCTTATTCGGAGCCGGCCACCGAAGGCATGGTGTTCGGCGCGAACGAGATCAACAAGAAGGGCGGGGTGCTCGGCAAGAAGCTCGAGCTTCTCGTCGAGGACGATCAGTCGAAGCCCGACGTTTCGGCGGCGCTCGCGAGAAAGCTGATCGACCAGGGCGCGGTCTTCATCCTGAGCGTCTCGCTCAGTCCCGCGACGCAGCAGCAGCAGACGGTCACGATGGAGGCGAAAACGCCGCAGATGACGCCGATGAACTCGGCCGACTATCTGACGACGCAGCTCAATAATCCGTATTTCTGGCAAACGGGGCCGCTCGGCTCGACGCAGATTGCGACGCTCCTCGCGCACGCCAAGAGCAAGAACCTGAAGCGCGTCGCGCTCATCACCGACAACTCGGATCTCGGCCAGGCGATCGGCAAGGCGTTCCGCGCCGGGCTGGAAAAGTCGGGCATGGAAATCGTCGACGAGGAAGTTGTGCCCCTGGGCGCAACGACGGCGACGCCGCAGATGCAGAAGATCCGTAGCGCGAAGCCGCAGGCGATGTTCGTCGCCGGCGTGGTCACCGCGACCAACGTGCTCATCTTCAAGGCCTATCGCGAGCTCGGGCTCAAGTTTCCGATCCATGCTTCCTACAACCTCTCGGTGCCGATTTACATGACCGCGGCGAAGGGTTTGATCAACGGCATCACCTTCGTGGACGCCTACGACCCGGAGAAGCCGCAAGTGAAGGCGTTTGAAGCGGCGTACCGAAAAGAGATCGGCAAGCCCTCCACCAACCTCCATGGTTACGGTTACGACGGCATTCACCTGGTTGCGGAAGCGATCAAGAAGGCAGGCTCGACCGATAAGGAGAAGATCCGCGAAGCCATGCAGTCGCTCACCTATGAAGGCGTGATGGGCGCGAAGGGCATGAAGTACGAGTTCCGCGACGGCAAGCGCACTGGCTTCGACCCGAACGGCATGGTGGTGCGCGTGTACGAAGGAGACCGTCAAGGGCGCGTGGTGCACGTCGGCCTAGGATCGCCCTAGCCGTTGCAGGATTTCTTCGAGCTCGTCGTCGGCGCCGCGGCGTCGGGCTCGATCTATGGCCTGATAGGTCTCGCCTACCTTCTCATCATCCGGCCGACCGGCATCATCAATTTCGCGGTTGGCGAATGGGCGATGCTCGGCGCCTTCGGCGGCTTCGTGGCTCTCACGAACTACGAGTGGCCCTATCCGCTCGGCATGGCGGCGGTGCTCGCGCTCATGTTTCTCGTCGGCTGGGCGACCGAGCGGCTCGTCGTGCGCCGGCTGGTGGAGCGGGGCGCGCCGCTCCTCGCGCCGATCCTCGCGCTCCTTGGCATGCTGGTCGTGTTTCGCGAAAGCATCTCGGTCACCTTCCCGCCCGACCCGCACCCCGTGCCCTACGCTTTCGGCATCGGCCGCCTCGAGTTCGGCCCGATCGGCGGCACCTACCAGAGCTTCTTCATCATCGCGGTCACCGCGGCGGTTTTTATCGGCGCCTGGCTTTTCTTCGAGCGCACGGTGGCCGGCAAAGCATTCGAGGCGGTGGCCCTCAATCGCCGCGCCGCCGCGCTGATGGGTATCGATCTCACCCGCGTCATGACGCTCTCCTTCGGCGCCGGCGCCGTGGTCGCCGGGCTCGGCGGCCTGCTCGTCGCGCCCAACATCTCCGCGCATTACCTGATGGGCGTACCGCTCGCGATTCAGGGCTTCACCGCCCTCGTCATCGGCGGCGTCGGACGGGTGGCCGGACCGCTCGTGGGCGGGCTCCTGCTTGCGCTCGCCGAGCAGCTCACGATTCGGTATGCACCGCTTCCGGCCGGCTATGCGCAGGGCGTGCCGCTGATTTTTCTCATGCTGTTTCTGCTCGTGCGTCCCACCGGACTGCTGAAGGCGAAAGCATGACGCGGGTTCTTTTCGGACCCTCTGATAAGGGGGTCGCGAGCCTTATCACGGGGGCGATAGCCATCGTTGTCCTCTCGGGTGGCGCGTTCCTCATGGGCGATTACCACAACGATGTCTATCGCAAGCTGCTTCTCTGGGTGGCGCTCGCGCTCAGCTACAACTTCCTCTTCGGCGTCTGCGGCCAGGTGGCCTTCTCGCACTTCGCCTTCTACGGCATCGGCGCCTACTCGATCGTCATCTTCCTTTTCGAGTTGCACATACCGTTCCCGCTCGCCGTCGTTTGCGGCATTGCGCTTTGCGTGCTCTGCGCGCTGGCAGTCGCCATTCCGTCCACGCGCCTTGAGGGCTTCTACCTCGCGCTCGCGACGCTTGCGCTCGGGCAGCTCTTCATCGTCGTGCTGAACGAAGGCGGCTCGGTGACGGGCGGCACGGGCGGCATTGCGAACTACCGGCTGCCTGAGATCTTCGGCTGGCGGATTCGCGGACCGTGGTACACGGCGGTGATCGTGGTGCTCGTCGTTGCGACTTACGCGGTGCTCGTGCGGCTCGATCGCTCGTGGTTCGGGCGCGCCTGCCGCGCGGTGCGCGACAATCCTGAAGCCGCGGCAGCGATGGGCATCAACGTCGCGCGCACCAAGGTCATCGCCTTCACGCTGACGAGCGCGCTCGCCGGCGTCGCGGGCATGGTGTATGCGTTTGTCGACAACACGGTCAATCCGCCGATTTTCAGTATCGAAAACGCGTTCCTGCTTCTTTTCATGGTGATCGTCGGCGGCGCCGGACGCCACGCGGGCGCGGTGATCGGCGCCGTGCTCCTCTTCCTGCTGCCCTTTTGGCTCTCGCCCATCGTCGGCCATCACCATGCGCTGGTGTTCGGCCTGCTCGTGGTCGCGGCGATCCTCCTTGAGCCGCGCGGCCTCGTCGGCCTCTACGACCGCTTCGCACGCCGGTGAGCGCGACACTGGAAGTGCGCGGGCTCACGAAGCGCTTCGGCGGCCTCACCGCCGTGCACGACCTCGACTTCGGCGTCGCCGAAGGCGAGATCCTCGGCATGATCGGCCCGAACGGCGCCGGCAAGAGCACTACCTTCAACGTCATCGCCGGCGCCTATCCGGCGACCTCGGGGTCCGTGCGTTTCGCCGGCGAAGCGATCCTCGGCTTACCGCCCCACGATATCGCGCGACGCGGGCTGATGCGCACGTTCCAGCACAACCGGCCTTTCGCCGGCATGCCGGTCATCGACAATGTGCTGGTCGGCGCGCACACGCGCTACGGCGCGCGCCTGTGGTCCATTCTGCTCGGCGCGGGCGGCGACGAGGAGCGCGAGCGGCGCCGGCGCGCCCGTGAGCTCGTCGAGTTCGTCGGGCTCGGTGAGCTTGCCGAAGCGGACGTTACGACCCTCTCGTTCGGGCAAGGGCGGCTCCTCGAAATCGCGCGGGCGCTCGCGGGTGAGCCGCGGCTCATCCTCTTCGATGAGCCGGCCGCAGGGCTGACGCCGGCCGAATGTAGCCGCCTCGCCGAGATCATCCGCGGCATTGCCGCGCGTGGCATCGCCGTCCTTTTGATCGAGCACGAC
>JBHELS010000418.1:0-9287 GCA_046263015.1 Burkholderiales bacterium
CCACAGCAGCAGCGCGATCGCCAGGCCCGTCATCGTGCCGACGAGCCCGTTGGAGAAGAACACGCTCAAGTCGCCCTGCGACACGAGCATCGCCTGGCGGAAGGAAGCCTCGGCGCGATCGCCGAGCACGATGGCGAGCACCATCGGCGCAAGCGGATAACTGAGCTTCTTCAGAAGGTACCCGGCGACGCCGAACACCACCATCATCCAGACATCGAAGATCGAGTTGTGAACCGTGTACGAGCCGATGGCGCAGATGACGATGATGATCGGCGCGATCACCGAAAACGGGATGCGCAGGATCGCGGCAAACGCCGGCACGCAGGTAAGCACCACGATCAGGCCAGCAATGTTCCCGAGATACATGCTCGCGATCAGGCCCCAGACAAAATCCTTCTGCTCGACGAAAAGCAGCGGCCCCGGTTGCAGCCCCCATATCAAAAGTCCGCCTAGCAGCACCGCGGCGGTGGGCGACCCGGGCACTCCGAGGGTCAGCATCGGCAATAGTGCCGAAGTGCCCGCCGCATGCGCGGCCGTTTCCGGTGCCACCACACCTTCCACCTGCCCGGTGCCGAACTTGTCGCCGTTGGTTGAGAAGCGGCGCGCCACGCCGTAGCTCATGAAGGAGGCCGGTGTGGCGCCGCCGGGCACGATGCCCATGAAGCAACCCACGGCCGCGGCGCGCAGCGATGTCATCCAGTAGCGCGGCAGCTCGAGCCATGTGTCAAGCACCACGCGGAGGTTGAGCTTGGCACGCGCGCCCTTGAACTCGAGGCCCTCTTCCAGCGTCAGCAGGATCTCGCCGATGCCGAACAGGCCGATCACCGCCACCAGGAAATCGAAACCGTTCAGCAGCTTCTCTGTGTCGAAGGTGAGCCGCAGCGCGCCGGTCACGGGATCGGTGCCGACCGCGGCGAGCGCGAAGCCGATCATCATCGAGGCGATGGTCTTGAAAGGTGACTCCTTCGACATGCCGACGAAGGCGCAAAACGTGAGGAGGTAGACGGCAAAGAACTCCGGCGGGCCGAATTCGAGGGCGAAGCCCGCGACGACCGGTGAAAGGAAAGTAATGACGATCACCGCGACCAGCGCGCCGACGAACGAAGAGGTGAAGGCGGCGGTCAGCGCGTTGCCCGCGCGCCCCTGCTGCGCAAGCGGATAGCCGTCGAAGGTCGTTGCCACCGACCAGGGCTCGCCGGGGATGTTGAACAGGATCGACGTGATCGCGCCACCGAAGAGCGCGCCCCAGTAAATGCAGGAAAGAAGTATGATCGCCGTGGTGGTGCCGCCGGGCGTCTGCGCCATCGAGAAGGTGAGCGGCAACAGAATGGCGACACCGTTCGCGCCCCCCAGGCCCGGCAACACGCCGATCACCACGCCGAGAATGATGCCGACGAACATGAACGCTACATTCTTCAGCGTCAGCGCCACGGCGAAGCCGTGGAGGAGCAGTTCGATTTCGGCCACTAAGCGAGACCGAGGGCCACTTCCAGCGGGCCCTTGGGCAGCGGCACGAGGAACCAGACCTCGAAGATGAAATAGAAAACGACGGACGTGCCCACGCTCACCGCCGCCACCTTCCACCACGCGTACTTGCCGAGCCAGCGCATGAAGAAGGCGATGAATACGGCCGAGGTGACGTAGATGCCGATCCAGCCGATCAGGCCGACGTAGATGGCGGCCGGGATGAGCACCATCAGCACGAGGCTAAGCTGGCCGGTCTCGACGAACGTGCGGTTCGCCTCGCCGCCGAGCCGCAGGGCCGCGATCATGTTGACGGCCGAGGCGATGCAGATGAAAAGAGCGATGTAGAACGGAAAGTATCCCGCCTGCGGTCCGTCCTCGGCCCAGCGCGCGCCGAGGCGCGCACTGTCCCACATCACGAGCAGGCCGAGCGCGAAAAAGAGCGCCGCGACAAACACCTCGGCGCTCTTGTGGCGAAAAGCCGGCCGGCTCACTTCTGGTGCAGGAATCCCGCGGCCTTCATGAGCTGCACGTGCCGCTGCTCCTCTTTCGCCACCCAATCGGCGTACTGCTTGCCTTCAAGCGACGTGGTGTTGAAGGCCCCCTTCTCCATGAAATCCTTCCACTCCGGCAGCTCCTGGATCTTGCGCAGGAGCTCGACGTAGTACTGGACCTGGTCGGGCTTGACCCCACCGGGCATGAAGATGCCGCGCAGCATCAGGTAGCTGACGTCGAGCCCGCCTTCCTTGCAGGTCGGGATATCGCCCCAGGACATTTTGTCCGTGACCTTGTCTTTGTAAGGCATGCGCTTCTCATCGAATACGCAGAGCGGCTTGAGCTTGCCGCCGCGCCAATGCGCCACCGCCTCGATCGGATTGTTGACGGTCGAGTCGATGTGGTTGCCGACGAGCTGCACGGCCACATCGCCGCCTCCCTTAAATGGGATGTAGGTGAATTTGGTGCCCGTGCGCTGCTCGATCGACGCCGTGATGATCTGGTCTTCCTGGCGCGAGCCGGTGCCAGCCATCTTGAATTTGCCCGGACCGGCTTTCTTCGCCGCGTCGACATAATCCTTCGCGTTCATATAGGGCTTCTCGGCGTTCACCCAGAGGACGAACTCGTCGAGCGCCATCATCTTGACCGGCGTCAGGTCCTTCCAGTTGAACGGCACGCCGGTAGCGAGCGGCGTGGTGAAGAGATTGGAGAGCGTGATGATGATCTTGTGCGCGTCGCCCTTCGCATTCTTTACGTCGAGGAAACCTTCAGCGCCGGCGCCGCCCGATTTATTGATCACCACCATCGACTGCTTCATCAGGCCATGCTTGGCGACCATGCCCTGGATGAAGCGCGCCATCTGATCGGCGCCGCCGCCGGTGCCCGCGGGCACGATGAATTCCACCGTCTTGGTGGGCTCCCAGGCCTGCGCGCCGAGCGGCGCAGCGAGCGCCGCGCCGAGCGCGAGAGTTGCATGCCAATGCTGTCGTTTCATTCGTCTCCTCCTCCAGTTATCTGCTCCAACGCCCGTCGCCGGTTCTGGTGCCCGCGTACGCACGCCTGATTGAACAATGGGTGCTCCCTGCTCCTTGGAATAACGCACGATCCTCAATTGCGTGCACTTCCATCGACCGGCTGCTCGGCCACCGCGCTCGGTCTTCGGCCCGCTAGCCATTTGCCGAGCGCGACGACAATAACAAAGCCGATCACGCCAGCCATGATTTCCAGGCTAAGCGCGCCGACATGCGGATGTTCGCCCTTGTACTGCACGCCGATCGACGTGAAAACACCCTGTAGCGCGTGGTCCGCGACCAGCATCTCACCCGCCACCCAGCCGATCAGTCCGGCGCCGGCGGTGATGATCACCGGATAGCGCTCCATCAGCTTGATGAGGAGCGTCGCGCCAAAGATGACGAGCGGAATGGAAATGGCGAGGCCGAGGATGAGCAAGACATAGCTCCCGGCGGCCGCCGCCGCGACGGCGATCACGTTGTCCAGGCTCATGACCAGATCGGCAATCAGAATCGTCTTGATCGCCGTCATCAGGTGCTCGCTTGCTTCGATGCCGTCGTCGTCGTCCTCCTCCGGAATGAGGAGCTTCACGCCGATCCAGAAAAGAAGCAGGCTGCCGATGAGCTTGAGCCACGGCAGCGCGAGCAGCGCCGCCGCGAAGATCGTGAGCACGATGCGCAGCAACACCGCGGCGCCCGCGCCCCAGAAGACCGCCTGCTTCTGTTGCCGCGCGGGGAGCGAGCGCGCCGCGAGCGCGATCACCACCGCGTTGTCGCCCGAGAGAATGATGTTCACGCCGATGATTTTGAGCAAGCCGATCCAGAAGGCTTGCGTGGCGAGGTCGGCCAACATCGCGGGATTCTAGAACAGGCCGACGACTTTCCCGTCGATGAGATCGATCTTCTCGGCCGAGGGCACTTTCGGCAGACCCGGCATCGTCATGATGTCGCCGCAGATCATCACTACAAACTCGGCGCCGGCGGCAAGCCGCACTTCGCGCACGTTGACCACGTGGTTGCTCGGCGCCCCACGCAGTGCGGCATCCGTGGAAAACGACGATTGGGTCTTCGCCACGCAGACCGGATAGTGGCCGTAGCCGTCATCCTGGAGCCTCTTAATCTGGGCGCGCACCTTGGCGTCGGCGGTCACCTCGGAGGCGCGGTAGACCTTCTTCGCAATCTTGCCGATCTTCTCCCAGAGCGGATCGGCGTCGTCATAGACGAATGTCGGCTTGGAGGGCTGCTCGCAAAGCCCAACCACGGCGCGCGCTAGGTCAGCCGCGCCTTTGCCGCCGTGCGCCCAGTGCTCCGCCATGACGAACGGCACTGCCATTCTGGTCATCCGCGCTTTGACCAAGTCGATCTCCGCCTGGGTGTCAAAGGTGAAGCGGTTGAACGATACGACACAGGGAATGTTGTAGACCTTGCTCACGTTCTCGACGTGGCGCTCGAGGTTCACCATGCCTTTCTCGAGCGCCACGAGGTTTTCCTTGCTGACCTCCTTTACCTCGACGCCGCCGTGGTATTTGAGCGCGCGCATGGTTGCGACGATGACGCCGGCATTGGGCCGAAGACCGGTCTTGCGGCATTTGATATCGAGAAACTTCTCGGCGCCTAGGTCCGCGCCGAATCCCGCCTCGGTGACCACATAGTCGGCGAGCTTCAGCGCGCTTTGCGTCGCGATAACCGAATTGCATCCATGCGCGATGTTGGCAAATGGCCCGCCATGGATGAAAGCGGGATTGTTCTCGAGCGTCTGCACCAGGTTCGGCGCGAGCGCATCCTTGAGCAATACCGTCATCGCGCCGTGCGCCTTGAGGTCCTGCGCGCGCACCGGCTTCTGGTCTCGCGTATAGCCGACTACGATATTGCCCAAGCGCTTTTTCAGATCCTCTAGCGAGGTCGAAAGGCAAAAAATAGCCATCACCTCGGAGGCGACGACAATGTCGAAGCCGTCCTCGCGTGGATAACCGTTCGCCGTGCCGCCGAGGCCGACGACGATGTCGCGCAATGCGCGGTCGTTCATGTCGAGGACGCGCCGCCACTGGATGCGCCGTATATCGACCCCGAGCTCGTTGCCATGACTGATGTGGTTGTCGAGCATCGCGGCGAGCAGGTTGTTCGCGAGCTGGATCGCCCCAAAGTCGCCCGTGAAGTGCAGGTTGATGTCTTCCATCGGCACCACCTGCGCGTAGCCGCCACCGGCTGCGCCGCCTTTCACGCCGAACACCGGCCCGAGCGAAGGCTCGCGCAGGCAGATCATCGCTTTCTTGCCGATATGGTTGAGCGCATCGCCGAGGCCGACCGTAGTGGTGGTCTTACCCTCGCCCGCCGGCGTCGGGCTGATCGCCGTGACCAGGATCAGCTTGCCGCTCTTTCGCTCCTTCAGCGTCTCCAGATACTTGAGCGAAACCTTCGCCTTGTAATGCCCGTAGGGCTCGAGATGCTCTTCGGCGATGCCGAGCTTTTCGCGTGCTACCGCGGAGATGCGACTGAGGCGCGCCGCCTGGGCGATTTCGATATCGGAGGGCATGGTGCGCAGGATTCCTTATGCGGGGAAGGCGCGATTGTGGAAGACTGCGCCCCGCGCGAGCCTTGACAGAGATCAAGCCGAACAAGGGGGAAAGATGAAGGCAGGCTTAAGGTACTGGCGATTCTGCGCTGCGGTGGTGGTCGGCGCCGTTGTCGGCGCCGCGTACGGCCAAGCACCCGGCGTGAGCGCCGCTGCAATCCGCATCGGTCAATCGGCGCCGCTCAGCGGCTCGAACGCCGATCTTGGCAACGACATCCGTAACGGCGCGCTCGCTTATTTCGCCAAGGTGAACGAGGCGGGCGGTGTGCACGGCCGCAGGCTCGAGCTCTTATCGCTCGATGACGCGAACCAAGTGCCTCGCGCGGAAGCGAACACGGTCACGCTCGTCGAGGACGCCCGGGTGTTCGCGCTTTTTGGCTACGCGAGCGCCACCCTCTCCCGGCCGGCCTTGCCGGTCGTCGCGAAGTACGGGGTGCCTTTTCTCGCTCCGTTTACTGGCGCCGATCCGATGCGCGTTTTCAATCCGCACGTGTACAACATGCGTGCGAGCTACGCCGACGAGCTGGAAAAGATCGTTGAGCATTTCGTGCCGCTTGGCGTGAAGCGCTTCGCCATTGTCTATTACGACGACGTGGTGGGCCGCGAGAACTACACCGCCGTCGAGCGAGCACTCAAGAAGCGCGCGCTCGAGCCAGTGTCGACGGCCGCGCTTAAGGATCGCGCAAAGCCCGATATCGACGCGGCGGTGAAGGCTGTCGCCAAAGGCGCGCCCGACGTGGTGATTCTCACCACGCTCTACAAGGCGAGCGCGGACTTCGTGAAGCTCGCGCGTGCCTCGGACCTGTACGCGCAGGTGGCAAGCACCTCGTTCCCGGGCGCGAGCCCGCTTGCCAAGGAACTCGGAAAAGAAGGCGCGGGGGTGATTGTCGCGACCGTCGTGCCGCCGCCCACCAAGCGGGCGCTTCGCGTGGTGCAGGAATATCAGGCGGCGATCGAGCGCCTGCTCGGCAAAAAGGAATACTCATTCACTTCGTTCGAGGCTTACATCGGCGCGAAGGTGATGGTGGAGGCGCTGCGACGCGCCGGCCCGCGCCTCACGCGCGAGGCGTTCATGCGTGAACTCGAGAGCCTGCGCGAATTCGATACGGGCGGCTACATCCTCGGGTTCTCGCCCAGCCAGCATAACGGCAGCTCGTTCGTCGAGCTGACCGTGATCGGCAAGGACCTGAAGTTCGGCTACTGAGTCAGTGCAGGCGCGGCCGCGCGTCCTCGCCGGGATGGCTGCGGTAGGCGACGTCGCGAACGCCCGGTACGGCGGCGGCAATCTCGACGAACGCCAGCATCTCGTCGGTGCTGGAAGCGCCCGAGAGCGTCACGCGGCCCTCTTCGGCGGCCACCGCCACGCGCGCCGCGCGCGTTTCCGGCGCGCGCCGCAGCGCCGCGCGGACGCGTGCCGCGAGCGCGATATCGCCGAGCTTGGCGCGCGAGCCCTCGGTCTCCTCGAACCGCGGCGAGCGTACGAGCCTCAGCACCTCGTCGACGCATTCGTCGATCGAAACGCGCTTCGTGTTCAGGACGAGATCGTAGTGCTCCGGATCGGTCCATTGCACGCCGAAATGCCGGCGCATGATCGCGGTATGCGCCTCGTCGTTCGTGCGGATCTCTTCGGCGATGCGCTCGCCATCCTCGCTCCCGAGACGCTCCATCATGCGCCTCTTCCTAAGCTCGAAGGGTGCGCATACGCGCGTACAGAGCGCATGCGGCACATCGCGCAGAAGATGGGTCGCCCCCCAGCCGCGGATCACCGCCCCGCCCTTGATGGCAATGGCAAGAATTTCGTCGGCGGTGAAGATTGAGAGGCTGGTGCGGTCGGCCGTCAGCCGCTCGAAAAGCCCGGCGCTGCCGTCCAGTAGCCGAATGACGTGGCTTTTTCGCAGGCGCATTCGGTCGGCAAGATGGTCAATCACCTCGTGATAGATGACCGGCAGGTTGAGCGCGTCGCCCAAACCGCGTGCCACTTCCTTGCCGAGCGAGCCCATCTCGCGCGTGATCGCGATGATCGGCATGTCCCCTCCCCGGGGAAAATGCTACCCGTATAGTTCGTTTAGTGTACGCCCCTTGCCATAGCCGGGGTCACCCGGCCGCTCACCGCCGCGCTTGACTCGCACAGCGCAGTACTTGAACTCCGGTATCTTCCCGTACGGGTCGAGCGCCGGGTTCGTCAGCAGGTTCGCCGCCGCCTCGAAGTAGCAGAACGGGATGAAGACCGCCCCGCGCGGCGTTCCGGGGTCGGCGCGCGCATAGATCGAAATCCTGCCGCGCCGTGACGCCACGGTGACCAGGTCGCCCGGGCGCGCGCCGAGCGCATCCAAGTCCAGGGGATGAAGCGAGGCGACGGCCTCCGGCTCGATCGCGTCGAGCGCGCCTGAGCGCCGGGTCATGGCGCCGGTGTGCCAGTGTTCGAGCTGCCGACCGGTGATGAGCACCATCGGATAGTCCTTGTCCGGACGCTCGTCCGCCGGTATCAAGTCGGCCGGCACGAACTTGCCGCGCCCGGTCGCCGTCGGGAAGTGCGTCTGGAAGACCACGGGCTGGCCCGGGTCGCCTTCGTTTTCGCAGGGGTAGGTCACCGACGAGTCGCGCTCGAGGCGCTCCCAGGTGATGCCGCGGATCGAGTCCATGCCCTGTCGCATCTCGTTCCACACATCGCGCGGATGCGCGTAATTCCATTGGAGCCCGAGCCCTCGCGCGAGCTGCACAATGATCCAGAGATCCTCGCGCGCGTCACCCGGCGCCTTGAGCGCTCTGCGCCCTAGCTGAACCATGCGATCGGTGTTGGTGACGGTGCCGTCCTTTTCCGGCCACGCCGTCGCCGGCAGGACGACATCGGCGAGATACGCCGTCTCTGTCAGGAAAATGTCCTGCACCACGAGGTGCTCGAGCTTCGCCATCGCGGCGCGCGCGTGTTCGAGGTCCGGATCCGACATCGCAGGGTTTTCGCCCATGATGTACATGCCGCGGATTTTCCCTTCGTACGCGGCATTCATGATCTCGACCACGGTAAGCCCTGGCTTCTTGTCGAGGGCGGCGCCCCACAAATTTTCGAATCGCTTGTTGGCGTCCGGATTATCGACGCGCTGATAGTCGGGGAACACCATCGGGATGAGGCCGGAATCGGATGCACCCTGGACGTTGTTCTGGCCACGCAGCGGATGCAGTCCCGTCCCCGGCCGGCCGATCTGCCCCGTCATCATGGCGAGCGCGATCAAGCAGCGCGCATTGTCGGTGCCGTGCACATGCTGGCTGATGCCCATGCCCCAAAGGATCATCGAACCTTTCGAGGTGGCGTACGCGCGCGCGACTTCGCGTATGGTCTCTGCCGGAATACCGCAGATCGGTGCCATCTTTTCCGGCGAAAAATTCTTGGCGTTCTCCTTCAGCGCCTCGAAGCCGCTCGTGCGGTCCCGCACGAAATCCTGATTGACGAGGCCCTCCTCGATGATCGTGTAGATCATGGCGTTGAGGAGCGCCACGTCCGTGTCCGGTTTGAACTGCAGCATGCGCCAAGCGTGGCGCGCCAGATCGCTCCGGCGCGGGTCCGCGTACACGAGCTTCACACCGGCTTTGGCGGCGTTCTTCATCCACGTTGCAGCGACCGGGTGGTTCGACGTTGGGTTCGCGCCGATGAGAAAGACGAGCTCCGCCTTCATGACGTCGTTCACCTGGTTCGACACGGCGCCGGAGTTGATGCCTTCCATGAGCGCCGCCACGGAGGACGCGTGGCA
>JBHELS010000419.1:0-12014 GCA_046263015.1 Burkholderiales bacterium
ACGGGTTCATGGCGGCGAGGAGCTGAAAGCGCGCGGGGAACTCGACTTGGCGCGCCGCTCGCGAGATCGCGACGCGACCTGTCTCGATCGGCTCGCGCAGGGCCTCGAGGACATCGCGGTCGAATTCCGGCAACTCGTCGAGAAAGAGCACACCATGATGCGCGAGCGATATTTCTCCGGGCCGCGGAAGGTGGCCGCCGCCAACGAGCGCCGCGGCGGATGCGCTGTGGTGCGGCGCGCGAAACGGACGCTCTCCCCAGCGCGTGACGTCGAAACCCTGCGTCGATACGGAATGGACCGCCGCGACCTCGAGGGACTCGGGTTCCGCCAAAGGCGGCAGGATCCCCGGGAATCGCAATGCGAGCATCGACTTCCCCGTGCCCGGCGGTCCCATCATCAGGACGCTGTGGCCGCCGGCGGCGGCAACCTCGAGTGCGCGCTTCGCCTGCTGCTGGCCCTTCACGTCGCTGAAATCCGCATGGCAACCCGCGGCCGCCGGCAAGGCGCCGCAATAAGGCAGGAGGCAAGCCTCCTTCGCGAGATGTCCCACCACCTCGAGAAGCGACTTCGCTGGCAGGATCTGGGCGCCTTGCGCGAGCGCCGCTTGTGGTGCGTTGCCCTCGGGCAAGACGAAGGCGCGGCCGGCACTGCGCGCTGACAGCGCCATAGCGAGCGCGCCGCGTACCGGCCTCAGCTCGCCGGTGAGCGAGAGCTCGCCCGCGAATTCCTGGCCCTCGAGCGCCTGCGGCTCGAGCTGACCGCTCGCCGCCAGGATGCCGAGCGCGATCGGCAAGTCGAAGCGGCTCGAGTCCTTGGGGAGCTCCGCCGGAGCGAGGTTCACCGTGATGCGCCGCGCCGGGAATTCGAAGTGGCCATGGTTGAGCGCCGCGCGCACGCGGTCACGCGCCTCGCGCACTTCGGTGTCCGGAAGGCCGACGATGTGAAAGGCCGGCAGTCCAGGCCCGAGGTGCACCTCCACGGTGACTTCGGGCGCTTGCACGCCGGAAAGCGCGCGGCTCGCTACGGTGGCGACGGTCATGCGTGCCTCTCCTCAAGGCAAGCAACGTCTGCGTCGCCCGCGCGTTTACCGCGGTTCGCCCGCGTTCGCTTTTCGCTCGAGCTCCGCCAGGCGAGCCTCGAGCGCCGCGAGGCGCAGCTGCGCCTGCTCCAGGAGCTTCTTCTGCACTTCGAAGTCCTGACGCATCACGAGATCCATGCGGCCGAACCAATCAGCCAACAGCACGCGCAGGTTTTTTTCCAGGTCCGCTGCAGGCGAGTTGCGCAGCGCCTCGTTGATCCGATCGCTCAGATCGTCGAAAAAATGCCGATCACTCATGCCCGCAAGGTAGCACCGCCCGGCTCGCACCGGCAGCGTGCAGCAGAGGCCCGCACGCGCACCACCGTAGCGCGCCCGAGCGCCTCCCGCGCCGCAAGTAGCTGAAATGCTAGGTGAAACGCGGTGGCATAGGAGGTGCTATCGGCTGAGCGGCAATTCCTTTCCACCTCAGGGAGAGCATCAATGCGTAAGTTGGTTGTTCCACTAACGCTGGCGACGGCCGCTATGGCGTCCGTCAGCGCGCAAGCACAGCAGGCCGCGCCAGCGCCGCTCACCGGCAACGTCACCCTCGCCTCCGAATACCGGTTCCGCGGCATTGACCAGACCTTCGGTAAGCCGGCCATTCAGGGCGGGTTCGACTACACCCATCCGAGCGGTATTTACCTCGGCAACTGGAACTCGAACGTGAGCGAAGGTGCGGGCTATCCCGGCGCCAACATCGAAATGGACTTCTACGGCGGATACAAGAAGGCCTTCGGTGATATCGGCGTCGACGTCGGCGCGATCTATTACTACTACCCGGGTAGTGACGCGTCCCTTCTCGGGGCAGCAAATCCGCATAGCTCGGATACCAACTCCGGCACGGTGCACAACTTCGAGGGGTACATCGGCGCGAGCTGGAAATGGCTGTCGCTCAAATGGTTCCATGCCTTCAGCGATTACTTCATGGTGCCGGACACTAAAGGCACCAACTACCTCGACCTGTCTGCCACGTATGACCTCGGTCGGGGCTGGGGCGTGAACGGGCACGTCGGCCGACTGAAGGTGCACAACTATTCCGAAGCCGACTACACCGATTACAAGCTTGGGGTGACGAAGGATCTTTCCGGTTGGGTGATTGGAGCCGCGCTGGTCGGCACCAATGCCAAGGGAAGCTGCCCTTTCACGCCCACCGGATCGCCCTACTGCTTCAGCAACTCGATCGGCACGAAAGACAGGGATGCCGGCCGCACCACGGTCGTCGTTTCCGTGGGCAAAACATTCTGAGTCCAACCCGGGCGGGCGCGCACGCGCCGCCCACTGGAGATCCGCATGAAACTGGTAACGGCAATCATCAAGCCTTTCAAGCTGGACGAAGTGCGAGAAGCGCTCTCGGCGATCGGCGTGCAAGGCATCACTGTGACGGAGGTGAAGGGCTTCGGGCGGCAGAAAGGCCATACCGAGCTCTATCGCGGCGCGGAGTACGTCGTCGACTTCCTGCCCAAAGTGAAGGTTGAGGCGGCGGTTAAATCCGACCTGCTCGAGCAGGCGATCGAGGCAATCGAGAAATCGGCGAACACCGGCAAGATCGGCGACGGCAAGATCTTCGTGTTCGATCTTGAGAGAGTCATTCGCATCCGCACCGGCGAGACCGATGCGGCGGCGCTTTAAGGAGATGGTGATGAAAAAAATATGTGCATTTCTCGCGCTCGTGCTCTCGCTCGCGTTCGCGGGCGTGACGCTCGCGCAAGACAAGCCGGCGCCCGACGCCAAGGCCGCGACGGCAGCGGATGCGAAGAAAGACGAAGCGAAAAGCGCCGCCGCGGCGCCCGCGCCGACCCCGAACAAGGGCGACATCGCGTGGATGCTCACCTCCACCGCGCTCGTTCTCATGATGAGCGTACCGGCGCTCGCGCTCTTTTACGGCGGCATGGTGCGTTCGAAAAACGCGCTGTCCATGCTGATGCAGGTGTTCGTGGTGTTCTCGCTGGTGACCGTGCTTTGGTGCATCTACGGCTACAGCCTGGCATTCACGGAGGGGAATAGGTTCTTTGGCGGCTTCGACCGCCTGTTCCTCAAGGGCGCGACCGACGCCATGGCGGCAACGTTTTCCAAAGGTGTGGTGCTGCCCGAGCTCGTGTTCGTCGCCTTCCAGGCGACCTTCGCCGCCATCACCTGCTGCCTGATCCTCGGCGCCATTGCCGAGCGCGCCAAGTTCACCGCGGTTCTCGCGTTCATCGTCATTTGGTTCACCTTCAGCTACACGCCGATCGCGCACATGGTGTGGTTCTGGGCCGGCCCCGATGCCTACACGTCGGCGAAGGTGGTGGACGAGGTGAATGCGAAAGCCGGATGGCTCTGGCAGATGGGGGCGCTCGACTTCGCGGGCGGCACCGTGGTGCACATCAATTCGGGGGTCGCCGGTCTCGTCGGCGCTTACCTCATCGGCAAGCGCATCGGCTATGGCAAGGAAGCGATGCCGCCGCACAACCTGACGCTCACCATGATTGGCGCCGCGCTTCTCTGGACCGGCTGGTTCGGCTTCAACGCCGGCTCCGCGCTCGAAGCGAACGGCAGCGCGGCTCTTGCGTTCATGAATACCTATCTCGCCACCGCGTGCGCCGTCCTCGCCTGGATTGCCGGCGAAGCGATGTTCAAGGGCCGGCCCTCGATGCTCGGCGCCGCCTCCGGGGCCGTCGCGGGCCTCGTAGCGATCACCCCCGCCGCGGGCAACGTCGGCATCTCGGGCGCCTTCATCATCGGCATTGCGGCCGGCTTCGTCTGCCTCTGGGGCGTGAATGGGCTGAAGCGCATGCTCGGCGCGGATGACTCACTCGACGTCTTCGGCGTGCACGCGCTGGGCGGGATCCTCGGCGCGCTCCTTACGGGAGTCTTCAATGCGCCCAGCCTCGGCGGGCCGAGCTTCCCGGTCGACTGGTTCAGCGGCACGATGACGAGCGCCGCCGACTACTCGATCAGCGGCCAGCTCTGGATCCAGGCGAAGGCGGTGCTCGTGACGCTCCTCTGGTCCGGCATCGTCGCGGCGGTCGCCTACAAGCTCGTCGATTGGACGATCGGCCTGCGTGTCACGGAGGAGGACGAGCGTGAAGGACTCGATACGACCGCGCACGGCGAAGCGGCCTATCGCATGTAGGGTCTCGCGATTACGGGAAAAGGGCGCCTCGTGCGCCCTTTTTTTATGGCGCGAGCTTTCCGAGGAGATGAAGAAGCTGCGTGCGCTCCGCTTCGCTCAGCCGCGCGGCAAAGCGCGCTTCGTGCTCCTCGATGCGCCCACGCAGACGCCGCACCAGCGCACGGCCCGCTCGCGTGAGCGAAAGCCGGTTCGTACGGCGATCGCTGCCACGACGCCGCGCAATGACGCCGCGCTCTTCCAATGCGTCAACCACACCGACCATGGTCGAGCGATCGAGGCGCACCGCCTCCGCGAGCCGGCCTTGCGCGATGCCCGGGTTCACCTCGATGAGAAGCAATATCCCCGCTTGCCCGGGCGAGAGTTCATCGACGCTCGCCGCGAAATCGCGGAACAACGCCTGCTGTGCGAGGCGCAGCCGGTAGCCGAGGAGCTCGGGCAGGATGCCTTGGCGCACCTCGAGGCGCGCACGCTTTCGAGGTTTAGCGGCCACGTGATTCGGCGCATGCTACCCGGAATAGAATTCAGGGTTTTCGAGGTGTGCGATGGCCTACGCAATTCCACTGTGGACCCCGCCCGCGCTGCCCGTCGCGGGCTCCGATCAGCAATTTCCCGTCCGGCGCATCTTCTGCGTCGGACGCAACTACGCCGAGCACCAGAAGGAGATGGGCGGCGACGGTCGCGAGACGCCGTTCTTTTTTCTGAAGACCGAGTTCGCGCTCGTGCCGCGCGGCGGCACGGTGCATTACCCGGCAAAGACGTCCAATTATCACTACGAGACAGAGCTGGTGGTCGCGCTGCAAAAGGGCGGACGTCGTATCGACGCCAAGCGGGCGAACGAGCACGTGTTCGGCTATGCGGTGGGGCTCGACATGACGCGGCGCGACTTGCAGCAGTGGGGCAAGGACCACGGGCGGCCCTGGGATTTCGGCAAGAATTTCGACGAGTCGGCGCCCTGCAGCGAGCTCGTGCCCGCTGCGAAAATCGGACACCCGTCGAAGGGCTCGATCTCGCTGCAAGTGAATGGCAAGCAGCGGCAGAAGGCCGATCTCTCCGACATGATTTGGTCGGTGCCCGAACAGATCGCCTTCCTGTCGGAGCATTACACGCTCGAGCCCGGCGACATCATTTTCACCGGCACCCCCGCGGGCGTCGGTCCGGTCAAGGCGGGCGATGAGCTTCTTGCGCTCATCGACGGCGTGAGCGAGCTGAAGGTGAAGATCGCCGCGGCGTTGTGAAGCTCTACACGTACTTTCGAAGCTCGGCCGCCTTCCGGGTGCGCATCGCGCTCAACCTGAAAGGGCTCGCCTACGAGCCGGTGTTCGTGCATTTGGCGAAAGGGCAGCATCGCGAACCCGCCTACGCGGATGTGAATCCGCAGGCGCTCCTGCCGACGCTCGAGCTCGACGACGGCACGCGTCTCGTGCAATCGCTCGCCATCATCGAGTGGCTTGACGAGAAGCAGCCGTCGCCGCCGCTCATTCCGCGCGATGGCTTCGCGCGTGCGCGCGTGCGCTCGCTTTCCTATCTGATCGCCTGCGAGATCCATCCGCTCAACAACCTTCGGGTGCTGCAGCATTTGAAGCGCGCGCTTGGACAGACGCAGGAACAGATCGACGACTGGTACCGCCACTGGATCGCCGATGGGCTCGCCAAGTTCGAAGCCGAGCTCGGTCGGCCGGGGACCGGAAAGTTTTGCCATGGCGATTCGCCGTCGATGGCGGACTGTTGCCTCGTGCCGCAGATCTTCAACGCGAAGCGCTATGCGAGCGATGTTTCGCCGTACCCGAAGAGCATGCGTGTGTTCGAGAACTGCATGAATCTCGAGGCGTTCGACCGGGCACAACCTTCGAAGCAGCCCGACGCGGAGTAGCTGGATGAATATCGCGCCCTACCGCCGGCCTTATTGGCATACGCAGCCCGAGTATCTTTTTCCAAAATACGCCTCGACGGTGAAGCGCGCGCCGACGCACCCGCTCGTCGTGCTGCCGCACACGCTTTCGGAAGTCACGGCGCCCGTATTCGGCCACGACGAAGTGAAGCCGGAGGACGCCGACCTCACCAAGCAGCACAAGGACGAGCCGCTCGGCGAGCGCATCGTCGTGAGCGGACGCGTGCTCGACGAGAATGGCAAGCCCGTGCCCGAGATGCTGATCGAGATCTGGCAGGCGAATGCCGCCGGCCGCTACAACCACAGAGTCGACCAGCACGACGCGCCGATCGATCCGAACTTCACCGGCGCCGGGCGCTTTCTTACGGACACGGATGGCCGCTACCGCTTCATGACCATCCGTCCGGGCGAATATCCGTGGCGTAACCACTACAACGCCTGGCGGCCGGCGCACATCCACTTCTCGCTTTTCGGACGGAGCCTCGTGCAGCGGCTCGTGACGCAAATGTACTTTCCGGGCGACCCGCTGCTCGACTACGACCCGATGTTCACGTGCGTCGAGGACGAGAAGGCGCGTCAGCGCCTCGTTTCCGTGTTCGATTGGGGGAACACCATTCCAGAGTACGCGCTCGCGTATCGCTTCGACATCGTGCTGCGCGGTCGCGACGAAACGCCGATGGAGAATCGGCGATGAGCCTGCGCGCCAGCACCTCGCAGACGATCGGCCCGTATCTGCGCATCGGTCTCGAGTGGATGCAGATAGAAGATCTCGCAGCGCGCGGCGCTTCCGGCGAACGCATCGCGATCCGCGGGCGGGTGATCGACGGCGATGGCGAGCCCGTCAATGACGCGGCGGTGGAAATCTGGCAGGCGAATAGCCATGGCCGCTATGCGAGCCCGGAAGACCGGCAGGAAAAACCGCTCGAGTCCGGCTTCCGCGGCTATGGCCGTTCGCTCACCGACGATCAGGGCGCTTTTCGCTTCAGCACGGTGAAGCCGGGACGCCTCCCGGGTCCGGGAGGAAGCGTGCAAGCGCCGCATCTCAACGTCACGATCTTCATGCGCGGGCTGCTGAAGCAGCTCATGACGCGCATGTATTTCGCGGAAGACCCGGGCAACGCCTCCGATCCGGTTCTCGCGCTCGTGCCGGCCGAGCGTCGCGCGACGCTGATCGCGCGCAAGGGGAGCGACGGTACCCTTGAGTGGAACGTGGTTCTGCAAGGCCGCGACGAGACGGTGTTCTTCGACTTCTGAGCCTCGAGCTGACCTTTGCGGATGAGCGCTGTGCCGCGGCGCTCGCCGACGAGATGCTCCTTGCCGCGATGGCGAGCTTCGAAGCGGCGCTTGCGCGCGCGAGCGCGGCCTGCGGCCTCGTGCCTGCGGCCGCGGCCGAGGCCATCGCCGACGTGTGCGCCGGAGCATCGTTTGATGCCTTGGCGCTCGCGAGAAAGGCGCGGCAGGCGGGCACGCTTGCGATTCCGTTTGTCAAAGCGCTCACCGATAAGGTCGCCGCGGTCTCGCCGCCGGCAGCACGCTACGTGCATTTCGGTGCGACCAGCCAGGATGTGATCGACACGGCGGTGGCGCTCTGCCACCGCCGCGCCGCCGCTCGGCTGCTGGAGCTGGCGCGCGCCATGGGCGATGCGCTCGCGGAGCTTGCCCGCCGCCATGCCGAGACCCCGATGCTTGCCCGCACGCTCCTTCAGCCCGCGGCACCGGTTCCTTTCGGCTGGAAGGCGGCGATGTGGCTTGCGCCGCTTTCGCGTTCGCTGCCGCGCCTACGCGCTGCGGTAGACGACGCTTGCGTGCTGCAATTCGGCGGTGCGAGCGGCACGCTTGCCGCGTTCGGCGAACGTGCCGGCAAGCTCGCCGAGCGCCTCGCGGCTGAATTGAAGCTCGAGCGTCGCGTGACTTGGCACAGCTCGCGCGACGCATGGGCCCGCTACGGCGCCGAAATGGCGATTCTCTGTGGCATCAGCGCGAAAATCGCGGGCGATGTCGCGCTCCTCATGCAAGCGGAGGTGGGCGAGGCGGCCGAGCCGGCGGCGGCCGGCCGCGGCGGCTCATCGAGCATGCCGCACAAACGCAATCCGGCGATTTCCATGCTCGCACTCGAGGCGGGGCGGCGCGCGCCGGGCCTCGCGGCAACGTTGCTCGGCGAGCTGCAAAACGAGCACGAGCGCGGCATTGGCCAATGGCAGAGCCAGTGGATGACGTTGCGCGAGCTCAGCTGCGCCACCGCGAGCGCCACGGCGGCGATGGTCGAGGTGCTCGGCGCACTGGTGGTGAACCCCGCGGCGATGCGCGCGAATATCGAAGAAACGCGCGGTCTCGTGTTCTCGGAAGCCCTTGCGCTAAGGACGTCGCGCAAGCTTGCCGAGCGCCTTTGCGCCCAGGCGGCGAACGAGAAGCGCCACCTACGCGAGGTGGTCCAAGCCGACGCGGAAGCGACGCGGCTCCTTTCGCCCACGGATATCGATGCGCTTTTCGAGCCGCGTGCCGCCTACGGCGCCGCGGCCGGCATGACCGGCGAAGTGCTCAGCGACTGGGCGAAGGCGCGCGAAAGCGCCCCTTGAGCTCCTCCGGAATCGCTTCGCCCTTCATCGGCGTGCCCGGGCCCGCGGCGTGGCGGCCCCACACGCGCGTTTCTCTCGCCTTGGCGAGCGGCGTTTCGTCGCTGCGAACGATGTCGTGCTCGACGACGAACGATTTGCCGCCGAAGCGCGCGATGCGCGAGCGGACCTCGCAGTGATCGCCGTGCACCGCCGGCGCAAGAAACTGGCACTCCGCGGAGACGAGCGGCATCGCCATGTGCTCGCGCCGCATCCATTGCGGCCCGTAGCCCACCGATTCGAAGAGCGCCCAGCTCGCGGCATCGATCCAGCGGAAGTACGTCGGATAGAAGATGATGCCCGCTGGGTCACAATCGCCCCAGTGCACCTGGCAGGCAAAGCGATGGACGATGGAGGGAAATTCGGCCTCGGCCGGCGCGCTCATGAGCGCGGCGGATTATACGGGCGCGATTGACATGCCCTGAGGGCGTGGGCAGACTCCCACTCACCGCGCCGATTTGATGTTCAGCTTGCGGGCGCGCTACAAATGCCGCTAAAGAGACGCGTCCGAAAGGCCCGTTTCGCGCAAAGCTGAGCCGGCTTTTTCTGGAGCGTTTTCGCTTGTCCGCTGCCGCGCACTCCGCCACGCTCGCCACGCTGCTACGCAGCCGCATCGCGCTTCTCGACGGCGCGATGGGCACGATGATCCAGCGCGCGCGGCTCGCGGAAGAGGACTACCGCGGCGCACGCTTTCGCGACTGGCCGCGGGAACTGCGCGGCCACAACGACCTGCTATCGCTCACCCAGCCGCGCTTGATCCGCGACATCCATACGCAGTACCTGGAGGCAGGCGCCGACATCATCGAGACGAACACCTTCAACTCGACGGCCATTGCGCTCGCCGACTACGCCATGCAAGACCTGGCACGCGAGCTGAACCGAGCGTCGGCGGAACTCGCGCGCGACGCGGTGCGTGAGTGGCAGGCGCGCACGCCCGAGCGTCCGCGCTTTGTCGCGGGCGTGCTCGGGCCGACCAACAAGACCGGGTCGATCTCGCCGGACGTGAATGACCCAGGCTTTCGCGCCGTCGATTTCGACACGCTCGTGGTGGCTTACGGCGAGGCTGTGGAAGGCCTGCTCGAGGGCGGCGCCGATTTGCTGCTGGTCGAGACGGTATTCGATACGCTGAACGCCAAGGCGGCGCTCTTTGCCATCGAGGAAGCTTTCGAGCGCCGAGGCGCTCGGCTGCCGGTGATGGTCTCCGGAACCATCACCGATGCCTCGGGACGCACGCTCTCCGGTCAGACGACCGAAGCGTTCTACAACTCGATTCGCCATGCCCAGGCGCTCGCGGTCGGCCTTAACTGCGCGCTCGGCGCAAAGGAGCTTCGTCCCTACGTCGAGGAGCTCGCGAAGCTCGCCGAGGTCTTCACCTCGTGCCATCCGAACGCCGGGCTGCCGAATGCCTTCGGCGAGTACGAGGACACGCCCGACTCGATGGCCCGCCAGATCGGCGAGTGGGCGCGCGCCGGATGGATCAATATCGCCGGCGGCTGTTGCGGCACGACGCCCGAACACATCGCCGCCATGCGCGAGATCCTGGCAGGGATCGCGCCGCGCACGCCGGCCAAGCGCACGCCGGCGCTGCGGCTTTCCGGGCTCGAGCCGCTGAACGTCGACGACCAATCGCTTTTCGTGAACGTCGGCGAGCGCACCAACGTCACCGGCTCGCGCGCCTTTGCGCGCCTGGTGCTCGCCGGTGACTACGCCGGGGCGCTGGTCGTTGCGCGCCAGCAGGTGGAAAACGGTGCACAAATCGTCGACGTGAACATGGACGAGGCGATGCTCGATTCGCCGAAGGCGATGCACACCTTTCTAAGCCTGGTCGCCGCCGAGCCCGACATCGCCCGCGTGCCGGTGATGATCGATAGCTCGCGCTGGAGCGTGATCGAGGCGGGACTGAAGTGCGTGCAGGGGAAGCCCGTGGTCAACTCGATTTCGCTCAAGGAGGGTGAGGCCGAGTTCCTGCGGCAGGCGACGCTTTGCCGCCGCTATGGCGCCGCGGTCGTCGTCATGGCCTTCGACGAGCGAGGGCAGGCCGATAGCCGCGAGCGCCGAACGGCGGTGTGCCAGCGCGCCTACCGCCTGCTCACGGAGTCGGGATTTCCTGCGGACGACATCATCTTCGATCCGAACATCTTCGCGGTCGCCACCGGACTCGAGGAGCACGCGACCTACGGCATCGACTACCTCGAGACGGTCCGCTGGATCCGCGCCAACCTGCCTCAGGTCAAAGTGTCGGGCGGCGTCTCCAACCTCTCGTTCTCGTTTCGCGGCAATGATGCGGTGCGCGAGGCGATGCACACGGCGTTTCTCTATCACGCGATCGGCGCCGGCATGTCGATGGGCATCGTCAACGCGGGCCAGCTTGGCGTCTACGCGGAACTCGACGCCGAGCTTCGCGAGCGGGTCGAGGACGTGATCTTCAATCGCCGGGCCGACGCCACCGAGCGCCTGATCGAGTTCGCAAGCCGAGTGAAGGCGACCGTAAAGCAGGCCGGCAAGGAGGACGCTTGGCGCGCGGCGAGCGTCGAAGAGCGGCTCTCGCACGCCCTCGTCAACGGCATATCGGCGCACATCATCGCCGATACCGAGGAGGCGCGGCTCAAGTACCCGCGGCCAATCCAGGTGATCGAGGGGCCCCTCATGAACGGCATGAAGGTGGTCGGCGACCTCTTCGGCGCGGGCAAGATGTTCCTGCCGCAGGTGGTGAAATCGGCGCGCGTCATGAAGCAGGCCGTCGCGCACCTCGTGCCCTACATCGAGGCCGAGAAGGCGAGGAGCGGCGAGCGCGCCCGCGCCAAGGGCAAGGTGGTGCTTGCCACGGTGAAGGGCGACGTGCACGACATCGGCAAGAACATCGTCGCCGTGGTCCTTCAATGCAACAACTACGAGGTCATCAATCTCGGCGTGATGGTGCCCTCGCAAACGATCCTCGAGACCGCACAGCGCGAAGCGGCGGACGCGGTGGGGCTCTCCGGGCTGATCACGCCATCGCTCGAAGAGATGGCGCACGTGGCGGGCGAAATGGAGCGGCTGCAGCTGCGGGTGCCGCTCCTCATTGGCGGTGCGACGACCTCGCGCGCACATACGGCCGTGAAGATCGCGCCCAACTACTCCGGACCCGTGGTCTATGTACCCGATGCGTCGCGTAGCGTGCCGGTCGTGCAAGGGCTGCTCGGCGATGGCCGCGATGCGTTCCTCGCCGAGGTACGCGCCGACTACGAAAAGATCCGCGTGCAGCACAGTCAAAAAAGCGGACCCGGGCCGCTCCTCGCGCTCGCCGAAGCGCGCCGGCTCGGCTTGAAGACCGACTGGGGCGTG
>JBHELS010000420.1:0-18659 GCA_046263015.1 Burkholderiales bacterium
AAGGTGCCGGTGCTCGACCGCGGCTTCATCTTCGGCGACGGCGTCTACGAGGTGGTACCGGTGTACGCAAGCGTGCCGTTCCGTCTGGACGAGCACTTGGATCGCCTCGAGCGAAGCCTCGGCGCGGTCGGCATCGCTAACCCCTACACGCGCGAGCAATGGCGGGCCTTCGTCGCCGGGCTCATCGCGCGGCAGTCGTTCGACGACCAAGGCGTGTACTTCCAGGTGACGCGCGGCGTCGCCAGGCGAGACCACGCATTCCCGAAGGACGCCCAGCCGACGGTCTTCATGATGTCCAATGCGCTCGTGCCGCCGCCGCGCGAGCAGGTAGAGCGGGGCGCCGTCGCGATCACGGCGCGCGATAACCGCTGGCTGCGCTGCGACATCAAGTCGATATCGCTCATCGGCAATGTGCTCCTGCGGCAGCTCTCCGCGGAAGCGCACGCCGTGGAGACGATCCTTTTCAGGGACGGCAGGCTCACCGGGGCGTCCTCGTCCAACGTCTTCATTGTCCGGGCGGGCATCATCCAATCGCCGCTGAAAAACGAGCTGATTCTTCCGGGCATCACCTACGATGTGGTGGTCGAGCTGGCGCGCGCGCACGGTCTGCCGCTCGAACTGAGGGAGCTGAGCGAAGCCGAGGTACGCGCCGCCGACGAGATCTGGGTCACCTCGTCGTCGAAGGAAGTGCTGCCGATCGTCGAGCTCGACGGCCAATCGGTCGGCGACGGGCGCCCCGGCCCGGTGTTCCGCCGCATGTACGAGCTCTATCAGGATTTCAAGCGCGAGGTCATGCGCGCGGGCCGGCGCGAGCGCATCTCGGCCTGAGGCACGCGCGATGCCCGTGGTCGCCGCGAGCTCCCCGCTAGCGTTCCCCTGCGATTTCCCGATCAAGGTGATGGGGCGCAAGCAGCCGGGCTTTGCGCAAAGCGTGACCGAGATCGTTCTCAAGCACGCGCCCGATTTCGATCCGGCCACCGTAGAAATGCGCCCAAGCCGCCAAGGGCGCTATCTCAGCGTCACCTGCATCGTGCGCGCCACTTCGCGAGAGCAGCTCGATGCCCTATATCAGGAGCTTTGCGACCATCCCGGCGTGGTGATGGTCTTATGACCGTCGTCGAGGAGATCGTCGTCAAGCGCCTTGGCCAGGTCGCTTACACGCCCACGCTCGACGCCATGCGACGCTTCACCGCCGAGCGCGATGCGAGCACGGCGGATGAGCTCTGGCTGCTCGAGCACCCGCCGGTCTATACCTTGGGCCAGGGCGCGTCTCCCGTGCAGGTCGGGAACCACATCCCCGTGATCGCGGCCGATCGCGGCGGCGAAGTCACCTATCACGGTCCCGGGCAGGTGGTGATCTATACGCTCATTGATCTTGGGCGGCGCGGCATCAAGGTCAAGGCCTTCGTACGCCTTCTCGAGCAGGCGGTGATCGATCTCATCGGCTCGCGCGCGACCCGCCGCTCGGGGGCGCCGGGAGTCTATGTGGACGGGGCCAAGGTTGCCGCGCTTGGCATACGGGTGACACGCGCTCGGGCGTACCATGGTCTCGCTTTGAACGTGGACATGGATCTCACGCCCTTTGCCGCCATCGATCCCTGCGGCTACCCCGGCCTCGCCGTCACGCAGACGCGCGACCTCGGCCTCGCCGGGACGCCCTCCGAAATGGGCGAGCGCCTGGCCAAGCGCGTGATCGCGCATATCGAAAATGCGTGAAGCCGGCGTCAAGGAAAAGGGCCGGGCAAAGACCATCCGCATCGTGCCGGTTAGCGCGCCGCTCAAGAAACCGGCGTGGATCCGCGTTCGTGCGCCCGGCGCGAATTCCCGCTTTCACGAGGTGAAGCGCATCCTGCGCAGTCAGCGGCTGCATACGGTGTGCGAAGAAGCTTCCTGCCCGAACATCGGCGAGTGCTTCGGCAAAGGCACGGCGACCTTCATGATCCTCGGCGATATCTGCACGCGCCGCTGCCCGTTCTGCGACGTGGCGCACGGCCGGCCGCTCGCGCCGGATACCGACGAGCCTCGCCACCTCGCCGAGACCATCGCCGCGCTTGCCCTGCGCTATGTGGTCATCACGAGCGTCGATCGCGACGATCTTCGCGATGGCGGCGCGGCGCACTTCGTCGAGTGCATCCGCGCCGTGCGCGCGGCGAGCCCGCAGACCACGATCGAGGTGCTGGTGCCCGACTTTCGCGGTCGCCTCGACCGGGCGCTAGAAGTCCTCGCCGCGGCGCCGCCCGACGTCATGAACCATAATCTCGAAACCGTGCCGCGGCTATATAAACGCGCCCGGCCGGGCGGCGACTATAAGCACTCACTCACGCTTCTCCAGCGTTTCAAAGCGCTCTACCCCGAGGTGCCGACCAAGTCGGGCCTGATGGTCGGGCTTGGCGAGAGCGACGAGGAAATCATCGCCGTGATGCGCGACCTGCGCGCGCACGACGTCGACATGCTGACCATTGGCCAGTATCTGCAACCCTCGCCGCATCACCTGGCAGTCGAGCGCTATGTCGAGCCGGCGATGTTCGGCCTCTACGAGGCGCACGCGGCCGAACTCGGCTTCAAGCACGCGGCCATCGGGCCGCTCGTGCGCTCGTCGTATCACGCAGACGCGCAGGCGCACGAGGCGGGCGTCGCCTAAAGAACCCCGACCCGGCGCTTAGTGCGCTTGGTCCCAGTTATCGCCGACGCCGACTTCGACCACGAGCGGCACGTCGAGCTTCGCCACCGACTGCATGAGCGAGCGCAGGTTTTCCTTCGTGCCCTCGATTTCAGGCTCGGGCACCTCGAGAACGAGCTCGTCATGCACTTGCATGATCAGCTTCGCCTGCGCGCGCGACTCCTCGAGCCAGCCCTGCACGGCGATCATCGCGAGCTTGATGAGATCGGCGGCGGTGCCCTGCATCGGCGCATTGATCGCGGCGCGCTCGGCGGCCTGGCGGCGCACCGGCGCGCCGCTCTTCAATTCAGGCAGCCATAGCCGCCGGCCGAAGACGGTCTCGACGTAGCCCAGCTCCTTGGCGCGGGCGCGCGTTTCGTCCATGTAGCGCTTCGCCCCCGGATAGCGCGCGAAGTAGCGCTCGATGTAGGTCTGGGCGGTGCCGCGGTCGATGCCGAGGTTCTGCGCTACACCGAAGGACGACATGCCGTAGATCAGTCCGAAGTTGATCACCTTGGCGATACGACGCTGATCGGGGCCGACGTCGGCAAGCGGCATGCCGAATACTTCGGCAGCGGTCGCGCGATGCACGTCCTCGTTCTCACGGAAGGCGCGGCGCAGGTTCTCGTCGCCCGAGAGGTGCGCCATGATGCGAAGCTCGATCTGCGAGTAGTCCGCCGACATGATCTTCGCCCCCCGCGGCGCGATGAAGCAGGCGCGGATACGCCGTCCGGCGGCGGTGCGAATCGGGATGTTCTGCAGGTTGGGCTCGTTGGACGCGAGCCGGCCGGTGACGGCGGTGGTCTGCGAATACGTCGTATGCACGCGCCCGGTCGCCGCGTTGATGCTTTTCGGCAGCTTGTCGGTGTAGGTGGACTTCAATTTCGAGAGCGCGCGGTGCTCGAGAATGAGCCGCGGCAACGGATGGTCGAGGGCGAGCTCGGCGAGCGAGTCCTCGTCGGTGGAAGGCTGCCCGGAAGGGGTTTTCTTCTTCACCGGCAGCTTTTGGCGCTCGAACAGGATCTCCTGGATCTGCTTCGGCGAGCCGAGGTTGAACGGCTGTCCCGCCGCGTCATACGCCTTCTGCTCGAGGCCGAGCATCTCGTGGCCGAGCTCGCCGCTTTGCGCTTCGAGCTTTTGGCGGTCGAGGAGGACGCCGTGGCGCTCCATCGCGAAAAGCACCGGGACGAGGGGCAGCTCGATGCGCTCGTAGATAAAGGCGAGCTGCGGATCGTCGGCGATCCGCGGATGCAGGATCTCGTGCAGCGCGAGAATGCAATCCGCCTTTTGCGCCGCGTATTCGCCCGCGCGGGCCACTTCGACGGCGCCGAACGCAATGCGCGACGCGCCCTTGCCCGCGACTTCGTCGTAGGCAAGCGTCGTCCAGCCGCAATGGCGTTGCGCGAGGCTGCCGAGCTCGTGGCGCTCGTGCACTTCGAACACGTACGATTCGATGATCGTGTCGTGGACGCAGCCGGCAAGGCGCACGCCATGGTTGGCAAGAACGTGCGAATCGAGCTTTGCGTCCTGCGTCACCTTGCGGCAATCGAGGCGCTCGAGCCAGGGTCTGAGGAGGGCGAGGCCGGTCTCGAGCGGCACCTGTGCGGGTGCGCCGGCATAGTCGTGCCAGAGCGGCACGTATACGGACTCGTCGCTGAAGGCGAGCGCGATGCCGACGAGGCGGGCGCTCATCGGCTCGTCGGCGCTGCCCATGCAGGCAATGCCGACGAGCGGTACCGCTTCGATTTTCAGGAGAAGCTCGCGCAGCCCATCCTCGGTGAGCACCGTGCGGTAGCCACGCATTTTTACCGCCGGTCGTGGCGCGGCGGGCACCTCGGACGCAGGGGCGTCCTCCACTTCCTTCAGCCACGTCTTGAAGCCGAAGCGCTCGTATTGCGCGCGCTGGCGCGCCGGATCGCGTTTTCCATCCGTCAGCTGATCGAGCGTCAGCGGCAGCGGCACATCGCGCTTCACGGTTAGCAGCTCGCGCGCCTTGGGCAGCCAGTCCTTCACTTTGCGCAGGTTCTCCCCCGCCAGGCCGCTGATCTCATCGGCATGCGCGATGACCCCTTCGAGGGAGCCGTACTGCACGATCCATTTGCACGCGGTCTTCGGCCCGACCTTGTCGACGCCCGGGATGTTGTCGATCTGGTCGCCAATCAGCGCGAGGTAATCGACGATCTTCCCGGGCGGTACGCCGAACTTCGCCTGCACGCCGGCGACATCGAGCTTTTCATTCGACATCGTATTGACCCAGAGCGTGCGCTCGTCGACGAGCTGCGTGAGATCCTTGTCGCCGGTCGAAATGACCGTGCGCCAGCCGCGCGCTTTCGCCTGCTCGACGAGCGTGGCGATCACGTCATCCGCCTCGACGCCCTCGATGATGATGAGTGGCCAGCCGAGCGCGCGGATCGCCTCGTGCAGCGGCTCGACCTGCCGCGAGAGATCGTCGGGCATGGCGGTGCGCGTCGCCTTGTAGTGCGCGTAGAGATCGTCGCGGAAGGTCTTGCCCCGCGCGTCGAAGATGCAGGCGCGCGCTTCGGCTCTATAGTCGGTGGCGAGCTTGCGCAGCATATTGAGCACGCCGTAGACGGCGCCGGTCGGCTCGCCGGTTTTCGGGCTTCGCAGCTCCGGAAGCGCGTGATAGGCGCGGTAGAGGTACGACGAGCCGTCGACCAGCAACAACGATTTTTCTGGATTCTCTACCGACACAATACGCAAGACGAGGCTACGGGAAGCCGGCCGGGTTGGGCCGCGAGATCTCCGCGCGCGAAGCGTGGAAGTGCTCGGAATTATCGCAGAGTTCTTCGACGCTTCTTTGCCGGCCGCGCGCGGCCCGCGAAGCGCGCCGCAGCGATTTAGTAGAATGGCGCATGCGCGCGGCCGCGGTGATCACTCTGGTGTGCGCCGCGCTAGGCGCCGTTGCGCAGGACAAAGTCGAGCCCTTTCCCGAGCCGCCGCCGCCTCCGCCGATGCCCGAAGACGATGAACCGGGGGTGCGCATTCCGGTGCAGGAAGGAGACAAAGTGGAAGAAATCCGCGCCGGTAGTCGCGTCGTCATGCTGCGCGTGACGCCTCCCGGCGGGCGCTCGTACTATCTGGTGGACACGACCGGCAACGGCAACTGGATGCGCCGCGATGCGCTCGACGACGGCGTGCGCATGCCGATGTGGCCGGTTTACACCTTCGAATAATTTGTCGGTCTATACGCCCGTCACCGAAGCCGAGCTCGCGGCGTGGCTTCGCCGCTATTCGGTGGGCGCGCTTCTCGCCTACGAACCGATTAAGGCCGGGATCGAGAACACGAACTACTTCGTCACCACGACGCAGGGCCGCTATGTGCTCACGCTTTTCGAGCGCCTGCCGGCCGAGGAGCTGCCTTTCTATCTCGGCCTGATGGCGCACCTCGCGCGCCACGGCATTCCGGCGCCTGCGCCGATCGCCGATCTTGCCGACCAGTATCTCGGCCGGCTGAACGGCAAGCCGGCTGCGCTCGTAACGCGGCTGCCCGGCGCCTCGCTCGAGCATCCGGGCGAGAGCGAGTGCGCAGAGCTCGGCGGCCTGCTCGCGCGCATGCATCTCGCGGGGCGCTCCTATGCGGCGTACCTCGACAATCCGCGCGGACCCAAATGGTGGCGGCTTGCCGCGGCCGAAGTCCGGCCCTTCCTGGACGCGGAGCGCCGCGAACTGCTCGATGACGAGCTCGCACTCCTTGCGGACCAGCGCTTTCCCGATCTGCCGCGCGGCCCGGTACACGCCGATCTCTTTCGCGATAACGCGCTCTTCGGCGAGGGCCGCATTTGCGGGGTGATCGACTTCTACTTCGCCGGCGTCGACTGCCTTCTCTACGATGTCGCGGTCTGCGCGAACGACTGGTGTCTTGCAGATATCGAAAGCGACCCGGCTCTCGATGCCGGGCGCACGAGCGCTTTGCTTCGCGCCTATCAGGCGCTGCGGTCATGGAGTGAGCGGGAGCAGGCCTCCTGGCCGCTCATGCTGCGCGCCGCGGCGCTGCGCTTCTGGCTATCGCGGCTCCATGACTACCATTTGCCGCGCCCGGGCATGCTGGTGCACGCGCACGATCCGGAGCACTTTCGCCGCATCCTGGAATGCAGGCGCGCATCGTAGCGGGCTCGCGCGGTGCGCGCTGGGTCGCCGAGGGCTGGCGCCTGTTTCGCGGCGCGCCATTCGGCTGGCTTGCGGCGGTATTCGGCTATTGGCTCGTCATGACGGTGGTCTCGTTGCTTCCCCTGATCGGCATCGCGGCGGCGGCCCTGCTCGTACCCGCGTTCTCGGTGGGCTTCATGGCGCTCGCCCGCGCGGCGAGCCGCGGCGCGCGGCTCGAGGTCGCATTCCTCCTCGATGGCTTTCGCCACGAGCCGCGCACGCAGCTCGTCCTCGGCAGCATCTATCTCGTCGCGCTCGCGCTGCTTCTCGCTGCGAGCCGGTTCGCCGATGACGGAGCGCTCGCGCTTTGGATGCTGACCGGTGCGCGCCCAAGCGAGGAGATGCTCGACTCGCCGGCATTCATCGGCGCGCTCCTTACGGCGGCGGCGCTTTACCTGCCCGTGATGTTCGCCTTTTGGTTCGCGCCGGCACTCGCCGCCTGGCACGGAACCGGGGCGCTCAAGGCGCTTTTCTTCAGCCTCGCCGCCTCGCTCATGAACTGGCGAGCCTTTCTCGTTTACGGCGCGGTAACCGGGGCGATCACGCTCGCCGCGCCGCTCTTGCTCGTGCAGGCCCTTGCCTTCGCCGGCGTGGGGCGCATCGGCCCGGGGATCGTCTTGCCGCTCGCCATCTTGCTGCTGCCCACGCTCTTCGCGAGCTTCTATGCGAGCTACCGAGACGTGTTTGGGTATGATGCGCCGCCATGACGCTTCCCGAGCTCTCGGAGAGCGCCGCTCCCGAATTCACCGATGCGGCAAGCTGCCGCGCATGGCTCGAGCACATTCCGCTCGCGAACGTCAGCGCCGCGCAAGCCGAGCTTTCGCGCGAGCTCGCCGAATTCAACCGCTTTCCGGCCTCGGCGAGTCAGCGCCTCGCGGTGCTCGAGGCCTTGCGCGAAGCGGTGCAGTTCGTGCAGATGGAGCAAGCGCGCCGCTTCGCGAACCGTGCGCTGCCGCTCGGCGAGGCGGAGGCCGCCGTCTTTGGCACGACGGTGCGGCTCTGGGACGAGATGCGCGTGGGCTACGAGCGCTGCCTCGAGGCGGCGCTCAATCGCGACGCGGCCATGCGTTCGCAGGCGGCGCTCATCGCGCAGCGTCTGCTCTTCTATATCGGCCTTCGCATGTTCCATCACCATCGCGCGTACCGCGAGGTGCGCCGCGCCGACTGGCGTTCCTTGCATGCCGCCTACGCCGCGGCAGAAAAGCTCGACGTCGCCGAGGATCCGATCAAGGACCTCCTCAACCGCGATGTCCAAGACACCTCGGCGCGCATCGCCTACGCGCGCGCAGCGCTCATGGCGCTCTGCAACCCGAACGAGCTCACCCAGCGTCAGCTCACCTTCGTCGCCTTTCTTCTCGAGCGCTGGGCGTCGAAGCTCGAGATCAGCGAGCATCCGATCGAGGAAGGCGAAGCCGTGGCGCCGCTCATCGCCGATCTGGAGAACGCGGCGCCTCCCTCCCGCAATGCCGCCACGACGACGGGCGACCTACGCTATCTCGACACGCGCAAGCTCGCGAAGAGCCTCCGCAATCGGGTCGCGCTCCTGCGCAAGGGCGAATCGCCGGCGAAACTTGCGCTCGGCGAAGATTGCGTGCAGCCCTCGTGCGAGCAATTGCTCGTGCACCTCTATCGCCATTGGTGCGTGGGCAAGCCTGCGCGCTCGCACGAGCGGCGCGCGGCGAGCGCTGAGGCCGAAGCCTGCAGCGAGCTCGCGGCGATCCACCACTACATCTCCGGCCGCGTTTTTCGCCCGCCCGGCGAGCAGGCCGAGCTCACACAGAAGCAGCGTCAGGAGATCGCGACCTTTGGCCGCGTGAGCACCCGCGACGAGGAGGACTACAGCGGTCAGCGCGGGTTTCTGATCGAGCGCTGGAAGATCGAAGACGAGAGCGCGCAAGGGGTGCGGCTCGTGCGCCGCGCTGGCGCCGCGGGAAAGCGCGTCGCGCACGGCCAGTTGATCGGCGTACGGCCCGCGCAAGGCAGGCAGTTCATGCTTGCGCAGGTGCGCTGGGTCATGGGCGCCGAGAACGGCGATCTGCACGCCGGCGTCAAGTTTCTGCCCGGCATTCCCAGTCCGCTCGCGGTGCGCGCGACCGGCCTCAACACTGCGCCCGAAAGCTGGGCGCCCGCGCTCGGTCTGACGGCCGCGCCGGCGCTCAATGCCCCGGCGTCGCTGATCCTCGCTTCCGGCTGGTATAAGCCCAAGCGCGTGATCGACGTCTACGCCGAAGGCCTCGCGAAGCTGCGCCTCACGGAGATGCTGGAGCGCGGGCTCGATTTCGACCGCGTTGGCTACGAGGAAGTGTCGTGAGCACCGAACGCGTGCCGACCGTGATCACGGTGCACCAGAAGTCGCGCGTCCTCGAGGTGGCCTTCGACGATGGCAAGGTCTTCCGACTGCCCTACGAGCTCCTGCGCGTGTACTCGCCTTCGGCCGAAGTGAAGGGGCACGGCCCCGGCCAGGAAGTCCTGCAGACCGGCAAGCAGAATGTCGAGATTCGCAGCCTCGAGCCGGTCGGCTCGTATGCCGTGCAGCCGGTCTTCTCCGATGGACACAGCACCGGCATCTATTCATGGGAGTATCTGTACGAGCTCGGCGAGAACCAGGAGAAACTTTGGGCGCAATATCTCGCCAAACTTCAAGCGGCTGGCGCCTCGCGCGACTGAGCATGGAAAAGGACGTCGACTTCGGATTTCGCAAGGTGAACGAGGGCGAGAAAGCGGCTCGCGTCGCCCAGGTGTTCGATCGCGTGGCCGAGCGCTACGACGTCATGAACGATCTCATGTCGCTCGGCCTGCACCGCTACTGGAAGAGCTTCGCCGTTTCCGTCGCTCGGCCGCAGTCCGGGGAGCGCGTGCTCGATGTCGCCTGCGGTAGCGGCGATCTCGCGCGGGCTCTCGCCGCGCGCGTCGGACCGCGGGGCGAGGTGTGGGCTACCGACATCAATCGCCGCATGCTCGAGCGCGGGCGCGATAGGCTCGCCGATGCCGGGGTCCTCGCGCCCGCTATCCAGTGCGACGCCGAGCGGCTGCCCTTCCCGGCGGGCAGCTTCGATCTGGTGACCGCGGGATTTGGCCTGCGCAACATGACGCGCAAGGACGCGGCGCTTGCCGAGATGGCACGCGTTCTGAAGCCCGGCGGGCGAGCGGTGGTGCTCGAGTTTTCGCAGGTTTGGCAGCCGCTCAAGCCGCTCTACGACCTGTACTCCTTTCGAGTGCTGCCTTGGCTGGGCGAGCGCGTGGCGGGGGCGGCCGCTCCCTATCGCTACCTCGCCGAATCGATCCGCATGCATCCGGATCAGGCGGCGCTGAAAGCGATGATGGAGGCGAACGGCTTTGCCGATGTCGAGGTCTACAACTTGGCCGCCGGTGTGGTCGCCGTTCATCGCGGCACCCGGTTTTGATACGATGGGACCCGGAGGTTCTTGTTATGCGTAAGTGGTTACTTGGCGTTTCACTTATCGTTTGCGGCGCAGCACTCGTTGCGACGGATGCCGACGCACGGCGAATAGGTGGCGGCCGCTCGGTCGGTGCGCAGCGCAGCGTCACGGCGCCGCCCGCCTCGACGCCAGCGAAGCCGGCGCAACAGCAAGCAGCGCCGCAACAGGCGAACCCGCAGGCCGCTCCCCAGGCGCCGCGGAGCCGCTGGGGCATGCTCGGCGGGATTTTGGGCGGCCTCGCGCTCGGCGGTCTGCTTGGCTACCTTTTCGGCGGTAACGGGCTGATGGGCCTCATCCTGATCGCGCTCATTGCCGTAGCCGCGGTGGTCGGGCTGCGTGCTCTCGCGCGACGTCGGCAGGAGGCGGCGCGGCCGATGCAATTAGCGGGGTTGGGCGATGAAACCGTGGCCGCGCCCCCGCCCTCCCAGGCGGCCGGCGTGCCGGTCGCAGCCCCCGCGTCCCGTGTACCGTCAGGCTTCGACGCGGCCGGGTTCTTGCGCGCGGCGAAAATGAACTTCATCAAGCTGCAGATCGCGAATGATGCCGGGCGCATGGACGAGGTTCGGGAGCTGACGACGCCCGAGCTTTACGATGAGCTGCGTCGCGACATGCCGGCGGCCGCGCAGCAAACGGACGTCGTGGCGCTCAATGCCGATCTGCTCGAAGTTGCGAGCGAGAACGGCAAGTACTGGGCGAGCGTGCGCTTCTCGGGCATGGTGCGCGAGACGGCAGGCAGGGAGCCCGTGGGATTCGAAGAGGTGTGGAACCTCGTCAAGCCCAGAGATGGCTCGAGCGGCTGGCTCCTCGCCGGCATCCAGCAGATGCATTGAGCGATACCGTTCCCATGCCAAAGGCCACCCCCGCGGTGGCCTTTTGCTTTGTGCTGAACCAGCTCCTCGCCCGGGAGCACTGGGCGCGAGGGCGTCTCGCCCGCTTTTCGGGGCAGGCGCTCGAGCTTCGCCTGCCGCTCGCGCCGCAGCTACGGATCGCTATTACGCCCGACGGCGCGCTCGAGCCCGGGGGCCCCGAGCCCACTGCGCTGATGACGCTGGCCGGCATTGACGGCACGAGCGAGCTCGCCGAGGAGCTGCGTTTTCTCGTGCGCCACCTGCGCTGGGACGCTGAGGAGGAGCTCGCGCACCTGGTCGGCGATGTCGCCGCCCACCGCGTCGCCATGGGCCTGCGGGCGCTCGCGCGATGGCAGCGCGATGCCGGCCAACGGCTGGCCGAAGGGCTCGCCGACTACGCGGTCGACGAGCGCCGCGCGCTCGTGCGTCGCGTCGAGCTCCGCCAGCTCGCGGCCGATATCGAGCGCTTGGCGAAACAACTCGCCGCTCTCGAGCAACGGACCGGGCGCCTTGTTTAGGCTGCTGCGGCTCGTACGGATCTTCGCCATCGCGGTGAGCTACGGCCTGCACGAGTTCATGCCGCGGGTGCCCGGCGACTTCGTGCTGCGCTTCCTCGCCGGGCGTCGGCCCGAGCCCCGCGGCGAACGGCTGCGCGAAGCGTTCGAACGCCTTGGACCGATCTTCGTCAAGTTCGGGCAGGTGCTCTCCACCCGGCGCGATCTCCTGCCAACGGACATCGCCGACGAGCTCGCGAAGCTCCAGGATCGCGTGCCGTCCTTCGCGTCGGAGCTCGCTTTCGCTGAAATCGAGCGCAGCCTCGGACGGCCGCTTGCCGAGGTCTACGCGACGCTCGAGCGCGAGCCGGTGGCGAGTGCTTCGATCGCGCAGGTGCACCTTGGCACGCTGCAAGACGGCCGCGAAGTCGCGGTGAAAGTGCTGCGGCCGGCGGTGGAAGCGGAAGTGGCCAAGGACCTCGCGCTCCTCGAGGCGGCCGCGGCGCTGGTCGAGCGGCTCTCGGCCGAGGCGCGACGGCTGAAGCCGCGCGAAGTCGTCGCCGAGTTCGCCCACCATCTGCACGAGGAGCTCGACCTGATGCGCGAAGCGGCGAACGCCAGCCAGCTTAGGCGCAACTTCGAGTACTCGCCGCTTCTCGCGGTCCCCGAAATGCACTGGGACCTTTGCTCGGAGCGCGTCATGACGATGGAGCGCATGCGCGGCGTGCCGGTCTCGCAGATCGCGCTCCTGCGCGAAAAAGGCATCGACCTGAAGGCGCTCGCGCGCGCCGGCGTGGAGATCTGCTTCACGCAGATTTTTCGCGACGGCTTCTTTCACGCCGACATGCATCCGGGAAACATCCTGGTTGCCGTCGACGGTGAGCATCGCGGCCGCTACATCGCGCTCGATTTCGGCATCATGGGCACGCTCACCGAGACGGACAAGAATTACCTGGCACAGAACTTTCTCGCCTTCTTCAACCGCGACTATCGGCGTGTGGCGCAGGCGCACCTCGACGCCGGCTGGGTGCCGCCCGGCACGCGGGTCGACCAGTTCGAAGCGGCGATCCGCGGCGTGTGCGAGCCGATCTTCGCGCGGCCTCTGAAGGAGATCTATTTCGGGCGCCTGCTCCTGCGGCTTCTCCAAACGTCGCGACGCTTCAACGTCGAGATTCAGCCTCAGCTCGTGATGCTGCAAAAGACCCTCCTCAACGTCGAAGGGCTGGGGCGCCAGCTCGACCCGGAGCTGGATCTATGGGTGACAGCAAAGCCCTTTCTCGAGCGCTGGATGAACGAGCAGATCGGCTGGCGCGGCTTCGTGCGCACCGCGCGACGCGAGGCACCCTATTGGGCGAGCACGCTGCCGCAACTGCCGCGGCTGGTTCACCGCTCGCTCGTCGAAGATCGTCTTGCCCCGCTCGCGCTTACGCTCGAGCGCTTGCGCGAGGAGCAGGTGCGTCGCAACCGCCTGCTCTTGCTCCTCGTCTTGATCGCGATCGCCGGGCTCGTCATCCTTGGCATCCGACTCGGCTGAGCCGCAGTTCTGGGACACGCGCTACCGGGAGGGCGTGACGCCGTGGGATGCCGGTCGCGTGCCGCCCCGTCTTCTCGACTGGCTCACGCACGAGCCCGCGGGCCGGCGGGTGCTGGTGCCCGGTTGCGGCTCCGCCTATGAGGTGAGGCTTTTCGCCGAGCGCGGCGACGATGTCATCGGCATCGATTTCTCCGACGCGGCGCTCGACGCGGCGCGACGCAGCCTCGGCGAGCTTGCGCACCGCGTACGCAAGGCCGACTTCTTCGACTTCGCGGCACGGCCATTCGACCTCGTCTACGAGCGCACCTTCATGTGCGCTTTGCCGCCTCGCGAGCGCCCGCGATGGGCGAGCCAGCTCGCGCGTCTCGTGCGAAGCGAAGGTCTCGTCGCGGGCTTCTTCTTTCTTGCCGACAAGGAGCGTGGCCCGCCATTTGGCATCGCGATGCGCGAGCTCCGTTTGCTGCTTGAGCCGGCGTTCGCGCTGATCGAAGACGAGTCTGTGCCGGCCGAGCAATCGGTGAATGTGCTCGCAGGCCACGAGCGTTGGCAGGTGTGGAAGCGGCAGCTATGATGGCGCGCGCATGCTGATCGCCTGGGTCATCGCGTACCTCGTCATCACCATCGCGATCGGCCTTTGGGCAGCGAGGCGCGTCCACACCTCCAAGGATTACGTCGTCGCCGGGCGAAGCCTGCCGCTCTACATGAACACCGCCACGGTGTTCGCGACGTGGTTCGGCGCGGAGAGCGTTCTCTCCGTCTCGGTGGAGTTCTCGAAGAGCGGGCTGGGCGGCATCATCGCCGATCCGTTCGGCTCCTCGATGTGCCTCGTGATCGTCGCCCTTTTCTTCGCCCGCGCGTTCTATCGCATGGATCTTCTCACCATCGGCGACTTCTACCGCAAGCGCTACGGCCGCACGATGGAGCTCGGCACGAGCGTGGTGATCGCCATTTCCTATCTCGGCTGGACGGCCGCGCAGCTCACCGCGCTCGGTCTCGTTTTCTCGACGCTCACCGATGGCGCGATATCGCTCTCGAGCGGCATCGTCCTGAGCGGCGTGGTGGTTCTCGCCTACACCATCTGGGGCGGCATGTGGTCGGTGGCGATGACCGATCTATTTCAATCGGTAATGATCATCGTCGGCCTCGCCATCGTCGCGTGGGTCGTCGGCGACATGGCCGGCGGCGCCGGCAAAGTGATCGCGGCGGCGAGCGACGCGGGCCGGTTCCAGTTCTGGCCGCAAGGCGGAACGAAGGAGTGGCTCGCGTTCGTGACGGCATTCCTCACCCTGGCGATAGGCTCGATTCCCCAGCAGGACATTTTCCAACGCGTCACTTCCGCGAAGAACGAGCGCACCGCGATCATGGGCAGTCTCCTCGGCGGCGCCGTCTATTTCGCCTTTGTCTTCGTGCCGATCTTCATCGTTATCGCGAGCCTGACCGTCGACCCGGCGCTTGGCGCGCTCCTCAATGCCGAGGACGCGCGCGACATGCAGCGCGTGCTGCCGAGCTTCATCCTCGAGCACACGCCGATGTGGATCAAGGTGCTTTTCTTCGGCGCGCTTCTTTCAGCGATCCTTTCCACCGCGAGCGGCGCCATCATCGCGCCCACCTCGCTTTGCACCGAAAACGTCATTCGGCCGCTCTTTCCGCGCATGAACGATCGCCGCTTCCTGCTCACGCTGCGGATAGTGCTCGTCTCGTTTGCGGCCGCCGCGCTCGTCTTCGCGCTCAATTCCAAGCAGACGATGTACGACATGGTGCAGAACGCCTATACCGTGACGCTGGTCGCGGCGCTCGTGCCGCTCGCCGCCGGGATTTTCTGGAAGCGCGCCAACAATCTGGGCGCGATCCTCTCGTCGCTCTTCGGCCTCGCGAGCTGGGTGATCGCGGCGTTCGCCGCACCCGAGACGACCGTGCCGCCACCGCTCGTCGGGCTTGCCTTTTCGCTCCTCGGCATGGTGGTCGGCTCACTCCTTCCGCGGCCGCTTGCCCACGCACAGTCTCACGGCCGACCGAACTGAGCCGCGCGAGCGCTCGCCGTTCGCGCGCATCGCGTTCGTCATCTACGTCGTGCTCGTCGTCTACGGCTCGCTCTACCCGATGCAGGGCTGGCGCGACCACGGCCTCTCGCCCTTCGCCTATTTGGCCTCGGCATGGCCGCGCTACGTCACGATATTCGACGTCGCGGCGAACGTCCTGGGCTACGTGCCCTACGGGCTATTGTGCGTGCTCGCGCTGCAGCCGCGGCTCGCGCCGATCGCTGCTTTTCTCGTTGCCCTAGGCAGCGCTGCCTCGCTGTCGCTCGTGCTCGAGGCGGCGCAAAGCTACCTGCCGAGCCGTGTCGCGACGAACCTCGATGTGCTCTGCAATGTCGCCGGCGCTGCGTGCGGCGCCGCCGTTGCGGTTCTCGCGGCGCCCGCGGTCCTCGGCGGTCCGCTCCAGCGCCTTCGCGAACGCGCCTTTCTGCCCGGCGCGGGCATCGATGCCGGACTTGCGCTCCTCGGCCTGTGGCTCTTCATTCAGCTCAATCCGGCCATGCTTCTCTTCGGCGCCGGCGATCTGCGCGACCTTCTCTCGCCCGGTATGGGCCGCGCCCGGGCGCCCGAATTTTTTGTAACCCTCGAAGCATTCATCGCCGCCGCGAACCTGCTCAGCGTGGCGCTCCTTCTTTCCATGCTCTTGCGGCCCGGCCAGCCGGCGCGCTCGATCTTCGTCCTGCTCGTCGCCGCCGCGCTCGCCGTCAAGGTCGCCGCGTTCGGCGTCATCATGCACGCCGATAATGTTCTCGTCTGGCTGACGCCGGGAGCGCATGCCGGCCTGATCTGCGGCGTCGTATTGGCGCTCGGGGCGCTCGCGCTGCCGCGGGTGCTCCGCCTCGCGGCGGCGGCGGTGCTCATCATGGTGGCCACCGTGCTCGTAAATCTCGCGCCGCCCAACCCGTACCTCGCCGCCACGCTCAAGCTCTGGCAGCAGGGTCCTTATGTCAACTTCAACGGCGTAACGCGCGTCGTCAGTGCACTCTGGGCGTACGTCGCGCTCGGCTACCTGATGTTCCTCGCCGCGTGGCGACGCGAAGGCGTCGGTTAAAATCGCTCATGTCCTATTACGCAAAGCACGTCTTCTTCTGCTGCAACCAGCGCGACGGCGGCCGCGTCTGCTGTAACGACAAAGGCGCAAGCGAGATTCGCGATTACGCGAAGGGCCGCGTCAAGCAGCTCGGCCTCGCCGGCGCCGGCAAAATACGCATCAACCAGGCCGGTTGCCTCGACCGGTGCGAGGAAGGTCCGTGCATCGTCGTCTACCCGGACGCCGTCTGGTACACCTATCTTGATCGCGCCGACATCGACGAGATCATCGAAGAGCACCTCCAGCACGGGCGGATCGTCGAACGCCTGAGGATGTGAGGGCGAGCACCCGCCGGGAGTTCATCGCCGGCCCGGTCGGCCGCATCGAGTGCGCGGTCGACGCGCCCGACGGTACCGCGATCGGCATCGCGCTCATCGCGCATCCGCACCCGCTCTTTGGCGGCACGCTCGACAACAAGGTCGTGCAGACGCTCGCGCGCGCCTTTGTCGAGCTCGGGTACGAATCCTGGCGCCCCAATTTTCGCGGCGTCGGCGAGACCGAAGGCACCCACGACGAGGGCCGTGGCGAGCTCGAAGACCTCGCTCGCATCGTCGAGCATCTCCACCCGGCGCGGCTTGCGCTCGCGGGCTTTTCGTTCGGCGCTGGTGTGCAAGTGCTGCTCGCCGAGCGCGTGAAGGCGGAGCGCCTCGTGCTCGTCGGCGTGGCGGCGACGCGCTTCCAGCTCCCGAACGTGCAGCCCGGCACGCTCGTGATCCACGGCGAGCAAGACGACACCGTGCCGCTCGCCGCGGTGCTCGACTGGGCGCGTCCTCAGGATCTGCCGGTCGTCGTCCTTCCCGGGGCGGAGCATTTCTTCCATCGCAAGCTGCACATCCTGCGGGGGCTCGTCCGCGCCTATTGCGCATGAGCGCCCTGCGAGCGCGCGCCCTGCGCAAGCGCTATGCCGATTTGGAAGTGGTGAGCGGCCTCGATCTCGAGGTCGCGCCCGGCGAATGTTTTGGCCTCCTCGGTCCGAATGGCGCCGGCAAGACCACCACGCTTCGCCTCTGCCTCGGCCTCACCTATCCGGACGCGGGCGAGATCGAGCTCCTCGGCGAGCCGGTGCCTGCGCGGGCGCGCGAAGCGCGTAGCCGGGTCGGGGTCGTCCCTCAGTTCGACAATCTCGATCCTGACTTCACCGTCGCGGAAAACCTGCTCGTCTACGGCCGCTACTTCGGCATGTCGCACGCGGCAGCGGCGGCGCGCGTGGGCGAGCTCCTCGAGTTCGCCGGCCTCGCCGGGCGCGCCGCTGCGCGCATCAATACGCTTTCCGGCGGCATGAAGCGGCGCCTCACGCTCGCGCGCGCGCTGATCAACGACCCGCAGCTCCTCTTCATGGATGAGCCGACCACCGGCCTCGATCCGCAGGCGCGCCACCTGATCTGGGAGCGCCTTCGTCGTCTCACCCAGGAAGGGAAGACGCTCGTCCTCACCACGCACTTCATGGAGGAAGCCGAGCGGCTCTGTCATCGCTTGGCGATCATCGACCGTGGGCGCTTGATCGCCGCCGGCTCGCCGCGCGAGCTCATTGCCGCGCACATCGAGCCGCAAGTGGTGGAGGTGCATGGCAGCGGCCTTGATCGGTGGCTCGACGAGGCTCGGCGGCTTGCGCCGCGCGTCGAGCGCGCCGGCGATACCGCCTTCCTCTATGCCGCCGATGCCGCGCCGCTCATCGGCACGCTGCGCAGCCAGCATGAGCTGAGCTATCTGCATCGCCCGGCGAGCCTCGAGGATGTCTTCCTGAAGCTCACCGGCCGGGATTTGCGCGACTGATGCGCTGGATCGCCGTCTGGCGCCGCAACTTCCTCGTCTGGAGGAAGCTCTTCATCGCTTCGGTGCTCTCCAACCTCGCCGACCCGCTCATCCTCCTCTTCGGCCTCGGCTACGGGCTAGGCGCGCTGCTGCCCTCCGTTGCGGGCATGTCCTACATCGCTTTTTTTGCCGCCGGCACGCTTTGCTCCGCGACCATGTTCACCGCGTCCTTCGAATCGATGTTTTCCGGCTTCTCGCGCATGCACGGCCAGAAGACCTGGGACGCGATCCTGTACGCGCCACTCACCATCGACGATGTCGTCGCGGGCGAAATCGTATGGGCGGCGAGCAAGGCATGGCTCTCCGGCGCGACCATTCTTGCGGTGGCGGTGGCGTTCGGGCTTGCCGCGTCGCCCCTTGTCGTCCTCGCGCTGCCGATCGCCTTCCTCGTTGGCCTTGCCTTCGCTGCCGTCGGGCTCATCATGACGGTGCTCGCGAAGAACTGGGACTTCTTCAGCTTCTACATGACGCTCATCATGACGCCGATGACCATGATCTCGGGCGTCTTCTTCCCGGCCGAGCAGCTGCCGCGTCCGGTGCTCGCGGTGGCGCAGGCACTGCCGCTCTACCACGGCGTCG
>JBHELS010000421.1:0-4129 GCA_046263015.1 Burkholderiales bacterium
AACCAGTAGCGGGTGCCGAGCCAGTCGCGCGTCGCGGCGGGCAGCGCCGCCTCCTCGACGATGCTGCGCCAGGCGACGTAGCCGGCGTAGGCCGGCTCGAGGCCGGGGAAGAGCTGCGCACGCACCGCCGAGCGCAGGCCATCGGCGCCGATCAGGAGGTCGGCATGCGCCTCGCTGCCGTCCTCGAAGCGCGCGCTGACGCCGCTCTCGTTCTGGGAGAGCGACACGAAGCCTTTGCCGAAGTGGTAGCGGCTGCGCGGCAAGCGATCCTTGAGCGGCCGGTAGACGTTCGCCCAGGCGCTCATCACGTGGCCCCAGGCGCAGCGATAGAGCTCGCGGCCGTCGCGCTCGACGCAGACGCGCTCGCCCGAGGCGATGCCGAGGCGCTCGTCGAGCGCGATGCCGAGGCGCGCCAGCACCTGGATGAGCTCGGTGTGCGTGCCGATGCCGGCGCCGCGCGCGGCGAGGTCGTCCGCGACCTTCTCGTAGACCTCGACCTCCCAGCCGAGGTCGGCGAGCAGGTTGGCGGCGAAAAGCCCGCCGAGCGAGCCGCCGATGATGAGCGCGCGGCGCTTCATGCGGCCTAACGTGAAAGAAAAGCCGCCTAGGGCTTGATCGATTTCAGGAGCTCGCCGTATTTCGTGCTCTCGGCGTGCACGAAGCGACTGAACTCCTCTGGCGTGGTACGGACCACGTCCGAGCCTTCGCGCGCCATCTGCGCCTGGATGTCGGGGCGTGTGAGCACCTCGGTGACCGCGTGGTTCAGCGTTGTCACCACTTCGGCTGGCGTGCCGGCAGGCGCAAAGAGGCCGCCCCACAGGCTGAAGTCGAATCCTGCGATACCGAGCTCGGCCACGGTTGGTGTGTCGGGCGCGCTCGTCGCGCGCTTCGCCGTTGAGACGGCGAGGAGGCGGACGTTGCCGCCTTTCACGTGCGGTGTGACGGCGGGAAGCCCGAGGAAGTAGGCGTCGACGCGTCCGCCGATCAAGTCGAGGAGCGCCGGCGCCGCGCCCTTGTACGGCACCTGGGTCATGGTGACGCCGGTCTTGAGCGCCAGCATCTCGCTCGCGAGATGCGCCGGGCTGCCGCTGCCCGAATTGGCGAAGGTCAGCCTGCCGCTCTCTCGCCGGGCGGCATCGAGCAGGTCCTTCAACGATGCATAGGGCGACTTCGCCGAGACGATCAAGCCAAGCGGCACGTTGTGGATGAGAACCACCGGGGCGAAGTCGGTGTCGGGGTTGAAGCCCATGTCCTTCATCAGGTGCTTGTTGATCGCCATCTCTGCCGTGTTGCCGAAGAGCAGCGTGTGACCATCGGGCGTTGCCTTGCTGACCGCTTGGGCGGCGATGTTGCCGCTCGCGCCCGGGCGGTTGTCGATCAGCACCGTCTGGCCGAGTACCGGCGTGAGCTTTTCGGCCACCACGCGGCCGAGGTTGTCGGCGGTGCCTCCGGTCGAGTAGCCGAGCACGATGCGAATCGGCTTGGTCGGAAAGCTTTGCGCCTGGGCGACCGAGCAGGCGAGGACGAGAAGCGCGAGCGCTAAACGCATGCGGAGACCTTTTCCTTGAGAAGGCGGCCGAAGCCCGCCATTGGCTCGCCGCCGAGAGCGGCGAGGATCGCCCACATGGCGACCTGGTTGGTGGTGACGACCGGCTTGCCGAAGCGAGCCTCCCAGCCATCGATGAGGTGCATGGTCGGGAGCGCACCGCCGGCGATGATGAAGGCATCGACCTCGGGCCGATCGGCACGCTCGAGCGCGGCCGTCGCCGCGTCTGGGTTGATGGCATTCACCGCGGCGGAGCTCGCCGGCTGGCCGTACGTATCGACGGCGCTGACGCGCAAGTCGTGCGCGCTTTCGTAATAGCGGCGGCCGAGCTCGTTCAATGCATCGCTGTACGGCGAGATGAAGGCGATGCGCCGCGCGCCGAGTGCTTTGGCCGCGCGAGCGGTGAGCTGGCCGCAGGTCGCCGCGGGCGCGCCAGCAGATTGCGAAATGCGCTGGGTCACCTGCTCGTCGTAGCCGGGGACGAAGAAACTGGCGTTGGTCTGCGCCAGCACCACGAACTCGACCTTCACCGTGCCGAGGAGCCGCGCCTGGTAGTCGATGTCGCCGTCCTGCATGCGAAAGCCGGTCTCGTTGATCGGCCCCATCTGCAGCCTGCCGATGTGCAGCTGGAAGGATTTCGGCAGCACGCGGTTGAACTCGATCTCGATCATCGCGTTGGTGCACGGGATGAGCGCGCCGGCGCGCCGGATGCGCGAGAAGTCCACTATTCGCTCTTCGCGCCCGACTTGATGACGAGCGCGCGGCACACGGGCAGATCGCGCTTGATGAGCGCCGCGAGCTCGGCGGCGCTGCCGCCGACCGGCTCGAAGCCCTGCGCCACGAGCTGCCGGCTGATCGAGGGCTCGAGCACCGCTTCGCGGATGTCGGCCTGCAAGCGCGTGACGATGTCGGCCGCCATGCCGGCCGGGCCGAGCATCGCGAAAAACGTGTCGATGCGGTAATCGCGGATGCCGGACTCGCGGATCGTCGGCACCTGCGGTAAGGAGGCGATGCGTGCATCCGAGCTCACCGCGAGCGGCACCAGGCGCCCGGCGCGCAGATGCTCCATCGCGCCCGGCACGGCGATCATGGCGAGCGGTATATGCCCGCCGACCACATCGGTGATTGCCGGCCCGGCGCCCTTGTACGGGATGTGGCGCAGCTCGATGCCGGCGAGCTGGTTCATGAGCTCGGTGCCGAGGTGCGCGGGGCTGCCCGGGCCGGGCGAGCCGTAGCTGAGCGAGCCGGGCGCGCTCTTGGCACGCGCCACCACGTCCTGCAGGGTCTTCAGCCCGGCCGCCGGGTGCGCGACGAGGATGTTCGGCACGTAGAGCGCAAGCGAGATCGGCGTGAAGTCGCGCTGCGGGTCGTACGGCACCTTCTGCATGAGCGCGGGGTTGATGAGCAGCGTGTCGTTCCAGACGAGCAGCGTGTAGCCGTCGGGCTTCGACTGCAGCAGTGCGCTCGCCGCGATGTTGCCGCCGCCGCCCGCGCGGTTCTCCACCACCACCTGCTGTCCCCAGCGCTCACCGAGGCGCTTGCCGAGGATGCGCGCGAACACGTCGAAGCCGCCGCCGGGCGCGGCTGGCACCAGGATGCGCACGCTGTGCGACGGAAAGGCGTCCTGCGCCCAGGCCGGCAGCAGGGCCAGCGCGAGCAGGATGAGGAGTAACGCGCGCGTCATCGCTCTAGCGGAAAAAACTCGGGATCCAGAGCGAGAGTACTGGAATGTAGGTGACGATGATCAGCGTCACCACGCCCAGGCCCATGAACGGCCAGAGCGCCTTTGTCTGCTCCTCGAAGGAAATGCCGGCGATGCGCGACGTGACGACGGCGGAAGCGGCGACCGGTGGCGATAGCACGCCGAGCTGCAGGTTGACGATCAGCATGATGCCGAAGTGGATCGGGTCGACGCCGAGCGCCTTGACCATCGGCAGGAAGAGCGGCGTGCAAAGGAGAAGCGCCGGCGCCGGCTCGAGGAAGAGCCCGAGGAAGAGCAGCGCGACATTGATGAGCGCGAGCGTCTCGTACTTGCCGAAGCCTTGCAGCATCGCCGCGATGGTCTGCGGCGCCTGGCTGCGCGAGAGCACCCAGGCGAGGAGGCCCGAAGTGCCGAGGATGAACATGATGACGCCCGTGTCAATCGCTGTACGCCGGAATGCATTCCAGATCTCGCCCCAGGGCACGGCTCCTTTGAGCGCGCCACGGCCGAGGGCGTACAGCAGGGCGTAGAGCGCCGCCGCGCCGGCCGATTCGGTGACCGTGAAGACGCCGCCGAGCACGCCGGCGACGATCACCGCCGGGATGACGAGCGCCGGCAGCGCGTAGAAGAAGGCGCGCGCCGCACGCCGCATGGCGAAGTGGTGCTCCATGGAGCCGTAGGCGTTGGTGCGCGAAACCCAGTAGGCATAACCGCCGAAGACGAGCGAGATCAGGACGCCGGGGATGATGCCGGCGAGGAAGAGCTTGATCACCGACACCTCGGCGGCGAAGCCGTAGAGGATCATCAGGATGCTCGGCGGGATGATCGGGCCGACGATGTTCGCCGCCGCGGTCACGGCGCCGGCGAAGGCGGGCGGGTAG
>JBHELS010000422.1:0-6881 GCA_046263015.1 Burkholderiales bacterium
CGACGAGATGCAGACGGCGCAGGGTTACTCGCTCGGCGCTGTCGACTACATCCTCTCGCCCGTGCGGCCGGATGTGCTGCGAAGCAAGGTCAAGGTGTTCGTCGAGCTGTGGCAGATGCAGCAACGCATCCGCGCCATGGCCGAAGCCGAGGCCACGCGCCATGCGGCGGAAGACCAGCGGCGCAGGGCGAACTTCTTTGCGCACGCGAGCCGCGAGCTCGGTGCCTCGCTCGACCTGGAGCAGGGCATGCGGCGCCTGCTCGAGCTCGTGGTGCCGCACGTGTGTGATGTCGCGGCCGTCACCGTGGAAAAGGAGCCGGGGCACTACGACACGGTGTCGGCACCGTCCGCCGAGTTCGTCCCCGGACCGCTCACCGGCGCGATGAACTCCGTGCTGCGCGAGCGCCAGGCGCTCGAGCTCGCCAATGAAGCCGGCATCGCGGCGACGCTCTGCTACCCATTGCAGATCGGCGAACAGGTGATCGGCGCTTTTGCGCTCGGCTACGCCGGGCGCGAACCGAAGGACCGCGGCATGCTGGAAGAGCTTGCCGGCCGGGCCGCCATTGCGCTCGAGAATGCGCGGCTCTACCGGTCGCTCGAGCGCGAGATCGCCCGCTCGCGCGAGGCGGAGGAAGAGCTGCAGGACGTGAACCGCCGCAAGGACGAGTTCCTGGCGATGCTGTCGCACGAGCTGAGAAACCCGCTCGCGCCGATACGCAATGCCGTCGAGCTGATGCGGCGCGTCGGCTCCAACGAGCAGCGCATCGTCATGGCGCGCGATGTGATCGATCGCCAGGTGACGCAGCTTGCGCGTCTCGTCGATGAGCTCCTCGATGTCTCGCGCATCAGCCAGGGCAAGATCGTGCTGAAGAAGGAGCCGGTCGAGCTCGCAAGAATCATCACCCACAGCGTCGAGACCGTGCGTCCGATGATCGATACGCGCGAGCAGCGCCTCGCCGTCGACGTGACGCCGCGTCCGGTATGGGTGATGGGCGACTTCACGCGCCTGTCGCAGGTACTCGCTAATCTCCTCAATAACGCATCGAAATACACGCCCGAGGGCGGGCGCATCAGTCTCTCGGCGAACGCCGACCATGGCTTTGCCACGATCACCGTGGCGGACAACGGCACGGGCATCGAGCGCGAGCTCCTGCCGAAGGTATTCGAGCTCTTCGTGCAGGGCGACCGCGGGCTCGACCGCGCGCAGGGCGGCCTCGGCATTGGCCTGACGCTCGTCAAGCGTCTAGTGGAGCTGCACCAGGGCAGAGTCGAAGCGGAAAGCCCTGGGCCGGGGAAGGGCGCGAGTTTCCGCGTGACGCTTCCTTCGATCAGCGCCGTGCACCCGCAGGTGCCGGCGCCGCGGCCGGAAGTGTCGAGTCCACAGGTCTACGGGCGACGGATTCTGGTCGTCGACGATAACCTCGACGCGGCCGAGAGCACGGCCGCCTTCCTGCGCCTCGAAGGCCATGAGGTAAAGACCGTGGGCGACGGCACCGACGCCCTCGCCTCCGTGCCGGTGTTCGCGCCGCACGTCATCGTGCTCGATATTGGGCTCCCGGGCCTCGACGGCTATGCGGTCGCGCGGCAGTTGCGGGAACGCGGCGACACGAGCCACATGCTGCTCATCGCCGTTACCGGCTATGGGCAGCGCGAGGACCGCGAGCGCGCCGTCGCGGCAGGCTTCGACTATCACTTCGTCAAACCGACTAATCCGGGGCAGATCCAGCGCGCCATTGAGCAAGGCCGGCAGAACTCCGCGATCGAGACGCAGAAGACCAGCGGGTGATGGTCGAGCGTAGCCTCGAGCAAGTGTTTCCCGGCGACGGTGAAATGGCGCGCCGCATGCGCGAGTTCGACTGGGCGGGGTCGGCGCTCGGGGACCCGCGCGCTTGGCCGCAGAGCCTGGTCACCGCCGTGCAGATCTGCCTCACCTCGCGCTTCCCCATCGTTCTTTGGTGGGGACCCGAGCTGCGCTTGCTCTACAACGACGCCTGGCGGCCGGTGCTTGGAAAGACCAAGCATCCGCGTGCGCTCGGCAGTCCGGGAAAGGAAGTGTGGCCAGAGATCTGGCACATCATCGGCCCGATGCTCGAGGGCGTGCTGGCCAAGGGCGAGGCGACGTGGTCGGACGACCAGCTTTTGCCGCTCGATCGCAACGGCTACCTCGAGGAAGCGTTCTTCACGTACTCATACTCCCCGATTCCGGGCGAGGCGCGCCAAGTGGGCGGCGTATTTGCCGCAGTCAACGAAACCACCGCCAAGGTGCTGTCTGCCCGACGCCTGCGCACGCTCCGCGAGCTCGCCGCCCAGGCCTCGCAGGCGAAGACGTCCGGCGAAGCCGCCGCGATGGCCTTGCGTACGCTCTCCGCCAACCCGAACGACGTGCCGTTCGCGCTTCTCTACCGGATTGGCGCCGACGGTGGCTCGCATCTCGAGGGGCACTGTCCCGACATGATCGCCGCCACCGCGGCAGCTTGGCCGGTGAGCGAGGTGGTCGACCGTCGCCAGGCGTTGGTCCTCGAGCGCCTCGCCGAGCGCTTTGGCAGACTGCCGTCGCCATGGTTGAACGCGCCCGAGCGGGCCCTGGTTATGCCGCTCGAGAGTGCTTCGCAGGACCGGGTGCTGGCCGTGCTCGTCGTTGGGGTCAATCCCGGGCGCGAGCTCGACGAGGAGCACCGCGGATTTCTCGACATCGTGGGACGCCATGTCGCGACCAGCATCGCCAATGCCGGCGCCTACGAGGAAGAGCGCCGCCGCGCCGAGGCGCTCGCCGAGCTCGACCGCGCCAAGACCGCCTTTTTCTCCAACGTCAGCCACGAGTTCCGCACACCGCTCACGCTGATGCTCGGGCCGATCGAAGACATGCTGCGCGCGGCGACGGAAAACTCGCCCAGCGCGGATGCTCGCACGCTCGAGGTGGTGCACCGAAACGGCGAGCGATTGCTCAAGCTCGTCAACACGCTGCTCGATTTCGCCCGCATCGAGGCGGGCCGCGTCATCGCGTCCTACGAGCCGACCGACCTCGGCCGCTTGACGAGCGATCTCGCGAGCAATTTCCGTTCGGCGTGCGAGCGGGCCGGGCTCGCGCTGGAGGTTGATTGCCCGGTCGGGTTCGAGCCGGCGTACATCGACCGCGAAATGTGGGAGAAGATCGTATTGAATCTCCTCTCCAACGCGTTCAAGTTCACGCTCGAAGGCGCAATTCGCGTCCGGCTGCGCGAGGCGGCCGACCGTTTTCATCTGGTCGTGTCGGACACGGGCACGGGCATCCCGGCCGCCGAGCTGCCGCATATGTTCGAGCGTTTCCACCGCGTCGAAGGCGCTCGCGGTCGCAGCCACGAAGGCAGCGGCATCGGGCTTGCGTTAGTGCACGAGCTCGTCAAGCTCCATGGCGGCACGATCGGCGTCGAAAGCGAGCCCGGCCGAGGGAGCAGTTTTATCGTTTCGCTGCCGAAGGGGGCGCGCCATCTGCCCGCCGATCGCATCCGCGCCGAGCGCACCGCCGCCTCTACGGCGCTGCGGGCGGGCGCCTACGTGGCTGAAGCACTCTCCTGGCTACCTGATGCGGAGGAGCTCGAGCTTGCCCCAGGGCGGGGCGCCGCCCGCGTGCTGCTCGCCGATGACAACGCCGATCTACGCCACTACGTCGAGCGGCTGCTGCACGAGCAATATGAGGTCGAGGCGGTCGCCGACGGCCAGGCTGCGCTCGCGGCGGCGCGCGCACAGCCGCCTGACATCGTGATATCGGACATCATGATGCCCGGTCTGGACGGCTTCGCGCTGCTGCGCGCGCTACGCGGCGACGAGCGCTTGCGCACCGTGCCCGTGATTCTGCTCTCGGCACGCGCCGGTGAGGAAGCCCGAGCCGAAGGCCTGGGCCGCGGCGCCGACGACTACCTCGTCAAACCGTTCAGCGCGCGCGAGCTTCTGGTGCGGGTGGAGGCGCTCCTGCGCTCGGCAGCGGTGCGCCGAGAAGCCGAAGCGGAAATCCGGGCGAGCGAGGAGCGGTTGCGCGCGATCGTCGAGACGACCCCGGAGTGCGTCAAGGTGGTCGCGGCCGACGGCACGCTCCTGCAGATGAACGCCTCCGGGCTCGCCATGGTGGGCGCGCCGGGGGCCGAGGCGGTGATCGGAAAATCGATCTACGACGTCATTGCCCCCGAAGACCGCGAGCGCTTCCGTGCCTTCAACGAGGCGATCTGCCGCGGCGAGCGAGGCGGGCTCGAGTTTGACATCGTCGGCCTGAACGGCGCGCGTCGGCACATGGAGACGCACGCCGCGCCGCTCGACCAGGCCGACGGCAGCATCGCGCAGCTCGCCATCACGCGCGACGTGACGGAACGCAGGCGCGTCGAGCGTGAGCTCGCCGAGGCGGCGGAATTCAACCGCAGCATCATCGAGTCGAGCCGCGACTGCATCAAGGTGCTCGACACCGAGGCACGACTGCTCTACATGTCCGAGAACGGGCAGCGGCTGCTGTGCATCGCCGATATCCGGCAGTTCCTCGGCAAGTGCTGGATCGATTTCTGGCAGGGCGAGTACCGCGAGGCGGCCGCCGCCGCGGTGCGCGCGGCGCTCGCCGGCGGCAGCAGCAATTTCGTCGGCTTCTTGCGCTGCCTGGACGGTACGGACCGCTGGTTCGACGTCATGGTGACGCCGATCCTCGGCGCCGACGGCAAGCCGGCGCGCTTGCTCTCGGTGTCGCGCGACGTCAGTGAGCGCAAGCGCGCCGAGGAGCGGCTGCGCCGCAGCGAGCGCGAGCTCACCGACTTTTTCGAGACCGCGGCGATCGGGCTGCACTGGGTGGGGCCCGACGGCACGATCCTGCGCGCCAACCCGGCGGAGCTCGAGATGCTCGGCTACGGCGCCGAGGAGTACATCGGCCGCAACATCGCCGAGTTCCACGCCGACGCGCCGGTCATCGAGGACATCCTCGCGCGCCTGACGCGTGGCGAGGTGCTGCGCGAGTATCCGGCGCGCATGCGGTGCCAGGACGGGTCGCTGCGCGATGTGCTGATCAACTCGAGCGTCCTTTTCGAGGACGGCAAGTTCCTCCACACGCGCTGCTTCACCACCGACGTGACCGCACGTAGGCGCGCCGAAGCGGGCCTCGCCACGCGCGCTCGCCAGCAGCATGCCATCGCTCGCCTGGGCGAGCGGGCGCTAAGCGAGCGCGAGCTGCAGCCGCTTTTCGACTACACGACCGCCGCGATCGCCGAGACGCTCGAAATCGAGTATTGCAACATCCTCGAGCTCTCGCCCTCGCGGCGTGAGCTCGTCTTGCGTGCAGGAGTCGGTACGGAGCGCTCGCTTGTCGGCACGGCGACGATTCCCGTCGACGCCGGCACGCAGGCCGCCTATACCCTTGCGCGCGACGCTCCTGTGATCGTCTCCGACATCCACCGGGAGACGCGCTTTGCGACGCCGATGTTTATCGATGCCGGCGTGCAGAGTGGCATGAGCTGCGTCATCCGCGGCATGGAGGGCGAGCCTTGGGGCGTGCTTGGCGCGCACGCGCGCCGGCGCATGGACTTCACGGACGACGACATCGCTTTTCTCCTGTCCGCGTCGAACATCCTTTCGCAGGCGATTCGGCGCCACCGTGCCGAGCAGGCGGTGAAGGAATCGGATCGGCGCAAGGACGAGTTCCTCGCGACGCTCGCGCACGAGCTGAGAAATCCGCTTGCGCCGCTACGCAATGCGCTCGACATCCTGCGGCTTTCGGGCAACCGCGACGCGGGCGTGCGGCAGATCCGAGAAATCATGGATCGCCAGGTGCATCACTTGGTTCGCCTGGTGGACGACCTGCTTGAAATGTCGCGCATCAGCCGCGGGGCGCTCGAGCTTCGCAGGGAACCGATCGAGGCCGCAGCGATTGTGCGCAATGCCCTGGAGACAAGCGAGCCGCTCATCCGCAGCCGCGGCCACCAAATTGCGTTGAAGTTGCACGACGGAGAACTTTGGTTCGACGGCGATCCCGTTCGTCTTGCGCAGATCCTCGCGAACCTGCTCAATAACGCGGCGAAATACACCGACCCGGGCGGGCACATTACCGTCAGCGTCGAATCTCTCGGGGATCGCGTCGGCTTCCGCGTGAAGGACGACGGGCGCGGCATCGAACCGCAAGCGTTGCCGCGCCTCTTCGAGATGTTCAATCGAGGTGCGGGGCCCGACCGCGCCGGTCACGACGGGCTTGGAATCGGGCTTGCGCTTTCCCGCCGCCTCGCCGAGATGCACGGCGGCAGCTTGGTGGGACGCAGCGACGGCCCCGGCACGGGCGCCGAGTTCGTTCTCACCGTGCCGGTGGCGGCGGCGCGCCAGGCAACCCAGCCTGCGCTCGAGGCGCGTGGCGCGCCGCGAATCGCGCCGCGCCGGATTCTGGTGGTGGACGACAATGGAGACGCTGCCGAGGGGTTGAGCATGGTTTTGAAGTTTCTCGGCGCGGACGTGCACGTCGCACGTGATGGCCAGGAAGCGCTGCAGGCGGTACAGGCGTACGACCCGGCGGTGGTATTCCTCGACATCGGCATGCCGGGGATGGATGGCTATGAGGTCGCGCGGCGTATCCGCGCGCGACGCGGTGCACGCCAGCCTGCCATTGTCGCGCTTACCGGCTGGGGTCAAGCGGAGGATCGCCGGCGCGCCCGCGAAGCGGGGTTCGATCACCACATCGTCAAACCGGCGGAAATGGATGCGCTTCAGACGCTGCTCGAGCGCCTAGACGGCCAAGCGAACACGCTGCACTAAGTCAGGGTCAAGGCGGGCGTCCGCTTAGTCCTCTCGGCCTACGCGCCGACCGCGAAGCTTTTCAGACGTCGGCATTCGACCGCCGCGTCGGCGGGTAACGACGCTCCGTTCGGCGCGGTTCGACGCCAAATTCG